>JAUXEW010000293.1 GCA_030620375.1 Desulfobacteraceae bacterium
ACGGGCATAGCCCGTGGTTTAATTAAAAGCAATTAGACGTCTCGAAAATTCTACACCTTCTTGCAAATAAAGGTATTTTTAGGTAAATTTATATCTTAAACGACCATTTATGGGATCAAAATTGACTGCTTAAGCCTGAAAAACCAGTCTGATTTTTTATCTTTTATACAAATTATCAATAAATTACCATGGTCCGCCATGCGTTCAAAGCAGTAAAAATCCCTACTTTTTAATCCGGGTCATTTTTGACCCTTCCAGAGTCAAGTTATACATAAGCCCTTTTTGGCCAAATACAAACCCAATAATCGGATCCTTAATATTAGTGGTATCCACAGAGCCTCCGGCGCCAATTTTTACCAGGGCCACCGAGCCGTCCACACCAACTTCCCAGCCGCTGCTGTTTCTAAAATCGGATAATGCCTTATTCGTCATGAAAAGCAAAATAATGGATTTGGATTGAGCACCGAGTTGAAACCCAATGGAAGCCGCTGCTGTTCGGTAATAGTCGACCGTTTTCCCCTTAATCCGTAAGCCGCCTTCCCCATACTCACCGCCAATCCCGATACCGGCTTTAATAACGGACGGAAAAATCAAGGCGCCTTTGGATATTTTTACCAGTTCTTTTGCCGCGCCGACTTCTTTATAAAATCTACTCAACGTCGCATTAACCTTGGCATCGATCTCAACCTTGGATGCGGCAAAAGATGAATCTGAAAAAACAACGCCGGTCATAAAAATGACAGATAAAATCAACCCTTTGTTCTTATAAAATGAAATGTTCACTGGTTGTCCCCCTTATTGATTTTTCTTGATGTGTTGAGTAGGGTACGTCAATCCGGCACCCAAAACATAGCCCGGACAAGCCGGAACCAAATTAAACAAGCAATGCAAGTGCATTCCCCGCAGATAGGCTTCAATTCCCGAGGTCCGTTTTCTATTTGTAGTTCACTTTTTTAGAAAATCTCTCGATGGTTTTTTCCACATAACCGGCATCTTCGATGGTAATTTCAATGGCACCTACCGGACAGACATCAGCGCAACGACCACAGGCCCGGCAATCCTGATCATTTATGATTGCGGATTCTTCACCGATTTCAATGGCATTAAAAATACAAACCGCTTCATCAACGCATATTCCGCATACCGTACAATCATCGGTTACCCTCACGTTAACCCCGGACATCCGTTTTACCTTTTTCCCGGCCTCACCGGGCATGTAGGGCGCCACTCGATGAAGACAACAACAGGGGCAACAGTTGCATATGGTAAGCAACTTATCATCCGGTTCAACCTCAAGCCACAACGAATCAATCTTATCCCGTCCAATGAGATGGACAAGCCCTGCTTCACGGCATTTCCGCGCATATTCCAGGGTTTCCTCTACGCCGGCCTGGCGACCCAGTTCGGGATGAATCCGAGAAGCAGCCTCTCCAAGGAAAATACATCCGAATTCGTGGGGATAGTCTTTGCAATCCATGGATTCACGACAAATGCAAAAATTCATAATACACCGATGGCTCGCGTTTTTTATGAAATATTCCAATGTCTCCGACGGCATCACGGCGTTCTCCGGTTCTGATATGCTCTCATTAACATCAATGACTCGATCCATGGGGAGAAACGCCATGTCATCATCCGGAAAGTGATAGAAAGCCGGATCATGGTGGGTAACATCTCTGGGGAAGCTGTCCCTTATCAGCTTAATCCGTTCTCTTTCCTTTTCGTCTTTGATCTTTTCAATGATCAAAATATTTTCTCCTTTTTCAAATCGACTGCAGGGAACATCCGTGACATATTAACCTTTCATTAGAAATGGACTAATTCCTCATAAGGACAGTGTCTTTTGTAGCCATTTCTTAAATACAATATCCTGAATCATATACTTTCCGTTTTTTACGATGATTTCTTTTTTCATAAGACTCGACAGGGCTTTTGTAACCAAAGAGCCGGTCTTTAGGGTAACCGATTTTAAAGAATCAGCGTTGAAAAGATTGGAACCGTCATTCAACAGGATCAGCTTTAAGGTCTTCTTTTGATTGATACTTAAGGTTTCCCATAATACGGTATGTTCCAGGCTTCTCTTTTCAATGATGGCATTCTCAATTTTGTCAATAATGTCATTAGAAAATCCTCTTTCTCCCGGTTCCTCCCAGAGATGAAACAGGAAATTCTGGATATACATGGGGTGATTTTCAAACCTCGCCACAATCTCTTCTATTAATTCAGCAGGGAGATGAATATGCTTCCGGCTGAAAAGTTTTTGAACCCAGAAGATGTAGTGTCTTGATTCAATCTTATCTAAAGGAAAACTTTCTGCCGATTTATAAAAAGCCCGGTTGTGTGAGTTGAACATTTCGGTAATCAGGTGCTGCTGACTGCCTGAAAAGATATAGCAGATATTTTGGTGCTGCTGAACAAAGGAGCGTAATCTTTTTTCAAAACCCTCTTCGGTATAATTGGCAATTTCCTGGAATTCATCAAAAGCAATAACCAGCTTACGTTTTTGTGAATATTTTGAAAGAATATTCATCAGCTCTTCCAAAACGAGTGTTTCATTAACCGCCTCGAATGAGGGAGAGATTGAAGTGCCCCCTGTTGCCGGATCGATATTTAAATTCAGTTTGATTTTTTTTAAGGCGTTACTGACTGATTGAAGGAGTCTTTCAAAATTTGATTCAAGCTGATTTAAGCCATGAAAGGATCTGGTAATAAAATCCTTTTCAGATATCGTTCCATACAGCTCCACATACATCGGGCTGATGTTGAGATTTTTTCCCTTGATTTCTTGAAAGAGCTGCTGAATTACTGAGCTTTTCCCGTATCTTCGATGGGAATATAAAAGGACATTCTGGGATCCTTTAACATATCCCAGCAGTTCAGAAAGTTCTTTCTTGCGGTTGCAGAAAGAGTCCCCGGTAACATAGTTGCTGTAGGCAAATGGATTTTGCATATTTCACCTCAGGGGCTGTTCCCTTTGGTGTATTGCACATTACACCTTTAAGGTTAAACCCATAGAGGTATTATTTAATATATATTGTGTGTAATGTCAACAGTTGATTTCTGCACGTCTTGCCTTTCACCGTCGATCCTTAAACAATCCTTAGGTAGTGTCCATCCAGAAACGGCATCTTTTTGCCCGGAGCTTCGTTTTCGCTCTTTTGAAATCCTCAAAATAGCACGCTATTCCTGCGGATTCAAAATCGCTCA
>JAUXEW010000058.1 GCA_030620375.1 Desulfobacteraceae bacterium
AAACCCTGATCCGGGTAAATAAGGTCTCATATAGTAAAGAATCCTGGCCCAGAGGACCCGGCTTTTTAAACAAAAATAAAAAGGAATCAGTTCATAGTATGTTCCGATCTTCCCCCATCTGGCTCATCACCGGTGTCGCCGGTTTTATCGGGTCGAATCTCCTTGAATCCTTACTAAAGCTTAATCAAACCGTTATCGGATTGGACAATTTTTCCACCGGGCACCGTCACAACTTAGAAGAAGTTCAACGGATGCTGAATCCGGATCAATGGAATAAGTTTACATTGATTGAAGGTGATATTCGTCATCTTGATACCTGCAAAAAGGCTTGTGAAAATGCCGACATCGTATTGCATCAGGCGGCCTTAGGGTCAGTCCCCGGTTCCATCGAGGATCCGCTGTTAACCAATGATATCAATGTTAACGGATTTATCAATATGCTTATGGCATCAAAAGATACCGGCGTGAAACGATTTGTTTTTGCAGGTTCAAGCGCCATCTATGGAGACTCACATAACCTTCCCCAAAAAGAAGAGATCATCGGCCGTTCCCTTTCTCCGTATGCGATTACCAAATATATTAATGAACTTTACGCAGATATTTTTTCGCAAGTTTACAAAATGGAATATATCGGTCTTCGATATTTTAATGTATTTGGACCCCGTCAGGACCCCGATGGCGCTTATGCCGCCGTTATTCCCAAATGGTTTTCCGACTTGATTATGGGCAACACCGTCTATATCAACGGCGACGGAAAAACAAGCCGTGATTTCTGTTACATCGATAACTGTGTTCAAGCCAATTTGCTGGCCGCACTGACTGAAAATCCAAACGCCGTTAATCAGATCTATAATGTGTCTCTGGGCCGGCAGACTACTTTAGATGAACTGTTTATAATGATACGGGCTTGCGTGTCAAAATTGTATACGCATGCTCAAACGGTTGTACCTGTATATCGGGATTTTCGACCGGGTGACATTTGTCATTCACTGGCTGATATCGCCAAAGCAAAAAGCATGCTGGAATACGATCCCCGGATTTCCGTTCAGGAAGGATTGGGCAAATCAGCCAATTGGTATATCAATTATTTTTCCTGATGAATCAAGCTGCAAAACTTTATACCCCATTCGGATAAGCCGGAGCCAAATCGTCGGTAAATCTGTAAACCACCATCTTTACTCCTATTATTGATTGACTTACACTGCCATATACTTCCCGGTGTCGATGACGGCCCGTCCGATATTTACGAAAGTATTTATATGGCGCACCATGCCATTGAAGACGGCATTCATACGATTGTCGCGACGCCGCATGCTCTGGGAGGAACATATCCCAACCCCCGGCAAAAAATAATTAAAGATGTTGCTGCCCTTCGTGAACGTTTCTTATCCGAAAAAATCCCATTATCGCTTTATCCCGGATCGGAAGTCCATATCTGCCCTGACATGGCCAAGCGAATTCTTGCCGGAGAAGCCGCCTTTCTCGATGAAAATGAGCATTATATATTGATTGAATTTCCGTTCCAGTCCATTCCACCGGGATTTAAAAATGAACTTTTTCAATTAAAGCTCAACCGGGTTACCCCGATCATTGCCCATCCGGAAAGAAATCCCATGATCCACCATGAACAGGGCGTCCTATATGACCTGGTGACCATGGGCTGCCTCATACAGGTTACATCAACAAGCCTTACCGGAGGATTCGGTGAAGATACCATGATATGCGCACAAAAGTTATTGTCGCTCAGATTGGCACACACTATTGCTTCCGACGCCCATTCGGCGGCTCAACGCCCTCCTTCTCTTTCCCTTGCGGTTGAAGTGGCGACAGATATCCTAAAAGATAAGGGAAAAGCCCTGGAAATGGTCGATAACCGGCCCAAAGATATACTTGCCGGGAAACCGGTGGATCCCCCTGTGGCAATAAGACCTGAAAAGAAGAAAAGATTTTTCTTTTTTTAATTTTGACAATCTCGTAAAAAACGGTAGTAAATTTGGAAAAAGACGGCGACCATTGGGAAAGAATGCGCTTTAGAAACAACAAGGTCTGGATGGCGGTGGACCTTAAGGGGAATCCTATATTAAAAACCGGCAAAGTATTAATCAAATACCAGCTTGACCAAGATTATGAATACTGGGTAAACGAAAAAAGCATTAGACCGCTTGAATCTCCCCAGGCAGGCAGGGAAGTAATAAAGGAGGCGCAATCTCAAGTAAAAAAACCGCCGGGTTCCGTCCATAAGCTGCAGGAAGCAAAAGAAGTTGATGAAAAAAATGCTGTCTGTATTTATACCGACGGCGCCTCTTCCGGTAATCCCGGGCCTTCAGGGATAGGCATCTTGTTACGGTATGGAGATCATGAAAAAGAGATTTCGCGCTACATCGGCATCGCGACCAATAATATTGCTGAACTAGAAGCCATAAAGACGGGACTTCTGGAATTAAAAAGTTCGGATATCCCGGTAAGACTATTTACGGACAGCAGTTATGCCTACGGTGTTCTGACCCTTGGCTGGAAAGCCAGAAAAAACCAAAAACTGATTCAATCCATTCGAGCTCTCATTTCAAAATTCAAGGATCTTAAATTCATTAAAGTTAAGGGACATACGGGTCATGTGGAAAATGAAATGGCAGACCGCCTTGCGACTTCTGCCATCGATAAAAACAGGATTATGGAGTAAACTACCCCTCCCTTTTTTTTAAGAAATCAAAGCTTAACATTTTTCAAAGGTCTCATTTTTTATCTGATTTTAATGTCTCAATTTCCTTTTTCAGGTCGTCAATTTCCTTTTGGTATTTTTCAGTATCATCCTCGGGCTCTGTAACAGCTGGTTCTTCTTTGGTCCAGCTATCCTTCAGTTCGTCAAATCCCAAGTAAAGCGCCAATCCGCCACCCAGCAAAAGCATTACGGGAATAACACCGGCCAAGAGTTTTAAAAAGGGATCGAACCAAACTGCAAGGCCGATCACGCCCAATAAGACCGCAATCGCTCCACCAATTAACGTTTTCATAAAAAAATCCTCCTTTAAATTTTAGAAATTTCTCCAATGAAAATATTTACAAAAAAGCTTCGATATTCAAAGACAGTTGGAAAAGACCATATTTACTAATAAATCAATTGGTTAATATTGAGCTTAAAACGGCTTTTTAATATCATATCATAATTTACAACGCAAGCTTAAAATTTATTGCAATATAAGGGTAAGTTTGATAGTTTTTTAACATAAACAGAGAAACCTTTGAAAAATGCCCCATTTAGACCAATCTCGGTGTCAGCCTCAGATTTTGGCACTCAATAAAGTTTTAAGCGCTATCCTCGAAATACCCAACGTATTCTTGTGGTTGATGCAGTGAAGCTTTTCAGCGCTAAATTTCGGGCGTCTGTGACCCTGGGCTAAATTGAGCGATTTTTTCGGGATCTGAACCGATATGGTGATGCCGAAACGGCACCTTCAAGAACAGTTCCCAAAGGCTTGACGGTTTTTTTAAACACGGAATTGCTTACCATGATAAAATCAATAATATATACTTGGGTAAAAATTACATCAACCATACGGTCCTGGATTGATTCCACCCTGAAGGACACCCATAACCATTATAGCTGGTTTTTACCGGAAAAAATCGGTCTATTGGCCTCCTTTTTTTTAAACCTCTTTTATTCCGGCATAAAATTGAAGCGGAACCAGCGTATCGAATTGAATCAAATACCCAAAGACGCCATCATTGTTTACATCAACAAGTTCAAAAGTAATTTTGAATATCTATTTTATTACACACGCTATAAGCAGGAAAAACTCCGGTTCCCGGAAATCGGCCTGGAATACCGGATATTTATCTGGCAGCCTTTTTCCAGAATTTTACAAATATTTTTTTCTCACCTGGATTATTTTTTCCAAAACAGGTCTCTTCCGGATCCATACACGAGCGGCTATATTCGGCAGGAGCTGATTAAAGGCCGAACCGCGTTTTTATCTCTGGTTGAAAAAAAGGGATTCTATCGCCGTTTTGTGAAAGATAAGACGGATCCGATTCAATATTTTATTGAAATCCAGAAATCGACCGACCGGCCCATTTACCTCGTTCCCCAATTGATGTTCTTTAGCAAAAAACCGCAACGGTCGAACCAGAAAGTTATGGATATTCTGTTTGGACCGGTAAGCAAACCGGGATTAATCCGCAAACTCATCATCCTTTTTAAAAATCCCGAAAAAATATTCATAGAGGTTTCAGAACCGGTTAACTTAAAGCAATTTATAAACCAAAATAAAGATCAGCATACCACAAATGAACACTTGTCGCTGATTTTACGCCGAAACCTTTTGCTTCAAATCAGCCGGCATCGCCAGAACATTACCGGGCCGATCTTAAAAAGCAAACAGGAATTAAAAGAGAGCGTCTTGACCCGGGAGCGTCTCCAGAAATTCATGAATAATTATGCAGAAAGCCATGATATCCCGATTTATAAAATTCATAAAGAAGCGGACGAATATCTGGAAGAAATTGCCGCCAACTACAACATTAACATTATAAAAGCATTGGCACTTATTGTAAAATGGTTGACTAATACTATGTTTGAAGGGATTACGGTTAATGAAGATGTCCTGAATAAAATAAAATTGATGTCGCTTAAAGGCCCGTTGGTTTTGATCCCCTGTCACAAGAGCCACATTGACTATCTGATTCTATCTTATATCCTGTATAATAATAACATGCAGTGCCCGCACGTTGCTGCCGGGAAGAATCTTTCCTTCTGGCCCTTAGGACCTCTTTTCAGAGGCGCAGGCGCTTTTTTTATCCGTAGAACCTTTAAAGGGGCCGTCCTTTATTCCAGAATATTCACTGAATATATCCATAAACTTCTTGAAGAAGGTTACAGTCTGGAATTTTTTATAGAAGGCGGCAGAAGTCGAACCGGCAAATTACTCCCTCCCAAGCTGGGTTTATTGTCTATTCTTTTAAATGCCTATAAAAATGGTGCTTGTAACGATATTATATTTGCTCCGGTTTATATCGGATATGACCGGGTTTTGGAGGAGAGCTCTTATCTGAATGAACTTGAGGGGGGACAAAAAAAATCGGAAGCCCTTTCTCAACTTATTAAGGCCAGAAAATTTTTAAAAAACCGATACGGCAAAATTTACATCAAGTTCCACGAACCCATATCGCTAAATTCCCTTTTAATTAAAGATCACTATCAGTTTGCCGGCATGACGCAAAAAGAACAAAATGCTTTTTGCCGAAATCTTGGACACCGCATGACCAATGCCATAGATCAGAATACCGTGGTTACACCCCATGCCCTTGTTGCCGGCGCTATACTTAATCAAACCGCAAGCCGGTTTTCTTTTGAATCGCTGATGTCTCAAGTTGAAATGTACATAAATTATATAGTGTACCAAAAAGCCAATCTGGCCGATACGCTCCTGCTTAATCACCGGCATGCTATTGAAACTGTGATCGAGGATTATGTCCAAAATAAATTTATTCAGCAGGTTTCAGGCGACAAAACCGCCCCGTCCGATGAAACAAATTACGTCATCAACGAAAGTAAGCGCCCGGCCCTGGAATATTACAAAAACAATTGCATTATCTTTTTTATTCCTGCGGCCAATACGGCACTCAACATATTAAGGAAGGACTCGTTCCAATTTTCAGCGGGCGATATTTATTCCGACTATGAGTTTATTCAAAATCTGTTTAAGAATGAATTTGCCCACACTATTGGCAAATCTCCTGAATTCCTGGTTCGTAATAGCTTAAAAGCGTTTATTGATGAGGCAGCGATCGTGCCTCACCCTATCCTGCCGGATACATATAACATTACCTCAGCCGGATATAGAAAGTTGAAATCCTTTTCCATGTTTCTGACATCCTTTTTGGAATCCTATCTGATCACCTTAAACTTCTTCAGGGAGTCCCCCGACAATTCAATAAGCCCAAAGGACCGGTTGAAAAAAATTGAATCCATGGGCATCCGGATGTACAAAAACAAGGCCGTTGAACGAAAAGAATCCCTTTCAAAAATTAATTATATAAATGCCGTTGATTTTTTCCTGTCAAACGGTGTGAAAAAAGCCGACCCTATAGAAAGAATCGACACTTACGCTAAAAAGATTCAGAATTATTTGAACGTTCTCAGAACATAACAGCTAATAATCTGTTTTTTTAATCATTCAACAACGCAACAGCCACATCATGAAAGCCCTGATCCTTGCCGCAGGATTCGGCACACGACTCAAACCTTACTCGGATAAAACGCCCAAATCGTTGTTTCCTATTGCAGGGCGTCCGAATCTGGACATCATTATTCGCCGTCTGGAAGATGCCGGATGTGACGCCGCAGTCATCAACACCCATCATTTACATCATAAAATCGACCGTTTTTTATCATCACAACGCTACTCAATTCCGGTTTATACGAAATATGAACCTGAAATCTTAGGCACCGGTGGTGCCATAAAAAATTTTACGGATTTTTGGGATAGCAGACCCTTTTTTGTCATCAATAGCGACGTCGTAACGGATATCGACCTGAAAATGGTCTACAATTTCCATTTAGGCCATCATTTTCCGGCAACCTTGGTCCTTTATGATGATCCCGAGTTTAACAAGGTGACGGTTGATAAAAATAACTTCATCGTCGATTTCTCCTGCCAAAGTCCCCTATTAAAAACCGAAAACACCCGGAATCTGACATTCACCGGTATCCAGGTTCTTGATCCGGTAGTACTCGATTTTATACCGGAAGGCCAACTATTCGGCAGCATAGACGCATACACACAAATGATCCGCAAAGGCCTTAAGATCCGTGCGCTTCGCTATCACCATTACTGGAAAGATATCGGCACCCCTGAGCGGTATCAGGAAGCCGTATATGATAAAATGGCGCCCATTTCCTTTCAGAAAGCTTATCCCGAATACAATGCCGGACATATTGACCGCATTCAATTAAAAGGCGACGGATCCGATAGAACGTGGTATCGTTTGAAAGCATCTGAATGTTCTTTGATAATGGCTGATCATGGGATCCGGCAACCGGAAACCACATCCGAAATTGACGCTTTTGTCTCCATTGGCCGTCACCTCTACGACAAAAAGCTTCCCGTACCGAAAATTTATCTGTACGATTTATTTTCAGGGCTGGTATTTCTTGAAGACCTGGGAGAAACAAGCTTACAAGCTGTTGTTCAACAACCAAAAGGCCAAAACCAAATTACGGCAGTTTACGAAACCGTCATTGATCAGCTCATCAAACTTTCAATTGAAGGCGCGAAGAATTTTAACCCATCGTGGACTTGTCAGACGACTCATTATGACAAATCCCTTATTCTCGAAAAGGAGTGCCGATATTTTGTTGATGCCTTTTTAAACAGATATTTGGGAATGAATATTTACTTTAATGATTTAGAAGAAGAATTCAAACGCCTTGCCGATAGCGCCCTTGAATATGCATCATTAGGGTTTATGCACCGGGATATGCAATCCCGGAATATTATGATAAAAAACAATCTGTGTTATTTTATTGATTTTCAAGGCGGAAGAATCGGTCCGCTTCAATACGACCTGGCATCACTGCTGATTGACCCCTATGTCGAACTCCCTTATTCCTTTCAGACACACCTTTTAAACCACTGCTATGAACGGCTTTCGGCCTATCGCCGCGTTGAACAGAAAGTATTTTATTCTTGTTATACTTCCTGCGCGATTACCAGAAATCTTCAAATCCTCGGTGCCTTCGGATTTTTAAGCCGTCAAAAAGGAAAACCTCACTTTGAAAGATATATCCCCCCTGCCGTAAAAACATTGAAGCATAACCTTTCGAACATTAAAAATTTAAACTTATCTGCCTTAACATCTATTGTCAGTAAGTTAGGTTCTTCTCCAATTTAGTTGGAGAAGAGGGTCCAAGGATTCAAGGGGTGAAGTAAGACCGTATCTTTCTTCCTTTGGGAATATTGCTGTTATGCTATATGTCTCTAAACAGAGTTCATATGACTTCTGCCAGACTTTCAAATCTTTGTAATTCTTTAGCATTTCACTTGAATCCTTGAATCCTTGCCCCCTTGTACCCTCTGGGATCGCACCTGCTCAATTGGAGATAACCCACTTATTTTAACTACAACTAATCGGGAGATGATCCGTAAATTATAACCCTAAATGATCGTAAACAAAATGGGCAAACCAGCAAGGAAAGAAGTTTTGAAACAGCTTCTAACCTTTTTGGTTCCGGCTTGTCCGGGTTAGGTTAAAAGGAGTAAAAATGAACCGTATAAAAGTAATGGTAAACGGACTGCCCGGTAATATGACGAATGCCGTGGCCAAGCATGTAATTCATGATAAACGATTTGATTTAATTCCGCAGTCCCTGACCGGTCCTGAGATTACCCAACTCTCTCACGCGGTGGAATCAATTCCAATCAACCTGATCACACCCGGTAACCACAAGCATGCCATCCTCGAAATCATCGACCGGGAAGGGCCCTTTATCAGCATAGACTACACCCACCCTTCAGCCGTTAACGGCAATGCCGAATTCTACTGCCAATACGGCCTGCCCTTTGTCATGGGCACGACAGGAGGAGATCGGAAGCGGTTGGAAGAAACCGTGGTTACGTCTTCCATCTCAGCTGTAATCGCACCCAATATGGCCAAGCAGATTATCGGATTTCAGGCCATGATGGAATATGCAGCCGAGTGTTTTCCGGATCTTTTTAAGGGATATACGCTAAGCATCAAGGAGAGCCATCAAAAGGGAAAGGCCGATACGAGCGGCACGGCAAGCGTCATGGTTGGGTGTTTTAATGCTATGGGAGTCCCGTTTACCGTCGAAGATATTAAAAAAGAACGAGATCCTAAAGTCCAAAATTCCGAATGGGGAGTACCTGAAAAACATTTAGGCGGGCATGCCTGGCATACTTATACCCTGGTTTCTGACGATAAAACGGTTAAATTTGAATTTACCCACAATGTCAATGGCAGGGATGTCTATGCCAAGGGCACCTTAGATGCGGTCGAATTCTTGAATCAGAAAGTCATAAAAGGCGTTAAAGGAAAAGTATTTCGTATGATGGATGTGTTAGCCCGTTAACCGTCAAATCCGTGCTTTCTGTGGACAAAAAAACAATTGGCTTCGCTCAAAAATTCTATTGTTACAAAAAGTTACAATTGACTAAAAAGAGCTGTTTTTAATCACCTCATACGCCTTCTCCAGGGCTTGATCTAGTTTTTCGGGTCTTGTCCCTCCGGCCTGTGCCATATCCGGCCTTCCGCCACCGCTGCCGCCGACTTCGACAGCCACTTGTTTAATAATTTCACCGGCATGATAGCGATCGACAAGATCTTTTGTGACACCGGCTATCAAGAGTACCCTGGGTCCTGAAATACTGCCCAGCACCACAACACCGGATTTAATCTTATCTTTAAACCGGTCAGCCAAATCTCTGAGAACGGATGGCTTTTCAACGGCGACTTTCTTTACGATCACCTTGATACCGTTTATTTCTTTTATCTCTTCGGCCGTATCCTCGGCTGATTTTGCCGCAACAGCGGTTCTTAATTGTTCAACCTGTTTTTCAAGCTTTTTCTGATCGGATATAATTTTCTCAAGCCGATCGACAACAGCTTCGGGTTTGTCTTTAACCATCTCTGCCGCTTTCTGCAATACTCCGGAAAGTCGTTGAACGTGCGAAACCGCAGATTCTCCGGTTATTGCTTCGATCCGTCTAATCCCCGCCGCCACACTCGATTCCGCGACAATCTTAAACAGTCCGATATCTCCGGTTCGGGCAGTATGGGTTCCTCCGCAAAGCTCTTTGCTGAAGTCGGAAAGAGAAATGACCCTTACCTGATCTCCGTACTTTTCTTCAAACAGCGCTGTCGCACCGGACTTGAAGGCATCTTCAGCGCCCATTTCCTCCAGGGAAGCCGGAACATTTTCCCGAATCCGTTCGTTGACCAGCACTTCAATCTTATTTAAGGTTTCAATATCGACCTGGGAGAAGTGAGTAAAATCAAACCGAAGTCTGTCCGGTGCCACCAGCGACCCGGACTGCTTCACATGATCGCCCAGGACCGTCCTTAATACGGCATGGAGAATATGGGTAGCCGTGTGGTTTCGGGCAATGTTGTCTCGATTGGCCTTATCTACGGAAAGATTCACCGTATCACCCTTTTTAATTACACCGGAAACAACTTCACACCTGTGAATGATCAACCCGGTCGGATCTTTTATCGTATTATTTACAGCGGCCTCAAAATCCTTACCCGTAATCATACCGCAATCGCCGACCTGACCGCCGGCTTCGCCATAAAATGGTGTTTTATCCACAATTAGTTCGATTGAATTTCCCGCCGAAGTATCTGATACTTCCCGGCCGTCATGAACAATAATCAGAACCTTGGCATTACAGGAAAGCGAATTATACCCCACAAACTCAGGTCGGATCCCCTTTGCGGAAAGGCTCCTGTATGCATCGCTAACTTCTGAGAAAACGGCAACCGATCTGGATTGCTCCCGCTGGTGTTCCATATTTTCATGGAATCCGGCCATATCAAGGGTCATTGACTCACCCCGGACAACGTCACTTACGATATCCGTGGGAAATCCGTAAGTATCATACAGTTTAAAAATGATATCCCCCGGTACCTCTGATTTGCCGTTTGCTTTTAAATCTGCGATACTGTCATTTAATAGCGCAAGACCGTTATCCAGGGTTTCTGAAAAACGCTTCTCCTCATTCTTGATGACATTGGCAATAAAAGCCCGGGCCTCCACCAGTTCCGGATATGCCGGTTTCATTATATCAATCACAACCTGAGCGGTCTTATTAAGAAACTCACTGGTAAGTCCCAAATTCCTGCCATACCGTATCGCCCTTCTCATAATACGCCGTAGTACATATCCCCTCCCTTCATTGGAAGGTAAAACCCCGTCGCCGATAAGATACGCCGCGGCCCTGCTATGGTCGGCAATAACTTTCATGGCGATATCGGATTCGGAAGAATTCCCGTACTGTTTTTTTGAGAGTTCCTCCACTTTTTGAATAATCGGTTGAAGTAAATCGGTGTCATAGTTTGTGGGAACATTTTGGACGACGGAGGCGATTCGTTCAAGTCCCATCCCCGTATCAATGCTGGGTCTTGGAAGTGGTGTCATGTTGCCGGTCTCATCCCGGTTAAACTGCATGAATACCAGGTTCCATATTTCAAGATACCGGTCACACTCACAACCGACCTTACAGTCCGGGCTATCACAACCGAATTCTTCTCCCCGATCAATCAAAATTTCAGAACAAGGCCCGCAGGGCCCGGTATCCCCCATGGACCAAAAGTTATCTTTTTCTCCTAAGCGTACGATAAAGTCCTGCGATACGCCGATTTTCCGGTTCCAGATATCAAACGCTTCGTCATCATCCGAATAAATGGATACCCACAGTTTGTCTTTTGGCAGACCATATCCGTTGACCAAAAGGTCCCAAGCATATTCAATAGCATTTTCTTTGAAATAATCACCAAATGAAAAATTACCCAACATCTCGAAAAAGGTGTGATGCCTGGCCGTATAACCCACGTTATCCAGGTCATTATGTTTTCCGCCGGCACGTACGCATTTCTGAGAGGTGGTTGCTCTGACAAAATCTCTTTTCTCCTCCCCGATAAAAACGCGTTTAAACTGAACCATGCCGGCATTTGTAAACAATAAAGTGGGATCATCCAGCGGTACCAGTGAAGAGCTTCGCACCACCTGATGGCCTCGTTTTTTAAAGTATTCAAGAAATTGACTTCTTAATTCATTTCCTGTCATTGAATTTCCATCATCCTTCTTTTTTGCTCACCATAGGAAGCACGGAGAACATTTAGGAAAGTAAAGTCAGCTTATCCTTCTGCTTTACTTCTTCATCCCATTCTCATCCGGCGGTTCCGCCTTTTTCTCCTCGAGTCCTAATGCTTCTCTGATCTTTGAAAATACCTCGTTTAACATTTCCGGATGTTCATCAAAAAAAGCCTTTACATTATTTCGTCCCTGCCCGATACGCTCATTGGCATAGGAATACCATGATCCGCTTTTTTCAATTATGCCTGCATCAACCCCCACATCAAGAAGATCGCCGGTTCGGGATATGCCTTCACCATAAATGATGTCGAATTCGGCCTCCTGAAACGGCGGCGCGATTTTATTTTTGACCACTCGGACCCTTGTCCGGTTTCCCAGCACTTCCTGCCCGTCCTTAATGGCGCCAATCCTCCGAATATCCAGCCGGACTGAAGCATAGAACTTCAATGCATTTCCACCCGTGGTCGTTTCCGGATTGCCGAATACCACACCGATTTTCATTCGCATTTGATTGATAAATATCAAGGCTGTCATGGTCTTGCTGATTGTTCCGGTCAGTTTTCTCAATGCCTGGGACATCAGTCTGGCCTGAAGCCCCATATGGGAATCCCCCATTTCTCCTTCAATCTCGGCCCTGGGGACTAATGCGGCCACCGAATCAATAACGATAATATCGATAGCACCGCTCCTAATCAGCATATCAGTAATTTCAAGTGCCTGCTCCCCGGTATCCGGCTGTGCAACCAGCAATTCGTCACAATTGACGCCTAACTTCTTAGCATAAGTGGTATCCAGGGCATGCTCGGCATCTATAAACGCAGCAATACCACCTTGCCTTTGAGCCTCTGCTACTGCATGAAGGGCCAGGGTCGTCTTACCGGATGATTCCGGTCCATAAATTTCTATAACCCTTCCACGCGGAAGTCCTCCCACTCCCAAGGCTTTGTCAAGCGCAATAGAGCCGGTATGTATCACGGGAACAGCCAAAACCTTCCGGCTTCCCAGCTTCATAATAGAACCTTTGCCAAACTGCCGTTCTATCTGCGTCATTGCTGTTTCAACAGCCTTCTCTTTTTCCGAAGAAGTGCTCATAGTACCCTCCAAAAGATATGGTTTGGTTTATATTATTGGTTCTTCTCCAATTTAGTTGGAGAAGAGGGTCCAGGGATTCCAGGAATCAAGGGTGTTCTTCCCACGGAGTTACACCAAGATGG
>JAUXEW010000235.1 GCA_030620375.1 Desulfobacteraceae bacterium
AACCCCGCAGCAAGCTACGGGGAATGCGCTCGCATTGCTTGTTCATATACCGCTCCTTAAAGGATTTGCTTTAATTTTAGGGTGCAAAACTTGAGTAATAACTAACAGAATTCAAAACCTTCGTCAAATTGAAGTCGGAAACCATTCATCAAGTAAAACCCCACCCGCATAGCAGGGGAAAAAGGCCACGCCAGTGCCTCAATGTTTTAGCTTTATCCCGGTGTGAGGCCCCGGGGGTTTTTAAACCATGGTTCTCTTTTTTTTTCGTTGATATTTTGGCCGGAATGAGGTTTGATGAATTTTTAAATATTCAAAAGACGTCCTTTTTTGTCACCCCGGCGAAAGCCGATATCCAGTGTTTTCAGAAACTTATGGCTGACCTGGACCCCGACTTGCGCCGGGGTGACGACTTTTTACGAGACCATCAAACTTGAACTCACTTTTACGGTTTATCCGGGTTAGGAGAAATTTATATGGAATTAAAAAATCGATCATGGGTTGGGCTACTTACCATTTTACTAACGGTCATATTTGCATTTCCGGTCTGGGCACAATCTAATCCTGCTTCCGGTGATAAAGCGGCTGTTGTTAATGGCGCGATCATCAGTCGCGAGACGATGGAAAGGGAATTTGACAAGTACACACAACGATATGTAAGGCAAGGAAAGGAAATTCCCCCTGCTGAAATCGACAACGCCAAAATTGAACTATTAGAAAAACTGATCAACGTTGAACTACTCTATCAGGATAGCCAAAAAAAAGGGATCACGGTTGAAAACAAGACGGTTACAGATCAACTGGCAAAATTAAAACAGCGGTTTCCCAATGAGGATGGATTCGCAAAGGCGTTATCCACGATGAACCTGACTGAAGATGGCTTAAAATCCCAAATAGCGCGAGATCTTGCCATCAAACAGTTAGTCGACACCCAAATCGCTCAGAAAATTTCCATAACAGAAAAGGAAAGCAAGACATTTTACGACACGAATCCGCAATTTTTTCAAAAACCTGAACAAATTAAAGCCCGTCACATCTTGATAAAGCTTGATCCTAAAGCAGACATGATTCAAAAAGTTCAAGCGCAAGAAAAACTCAAGAAAGTGCAGGAAGAGCTGAAAGCCGGAAAGGATTTTGCAGAACTTGCCAAAACGTTTTCAGAGGGGCCGAGTAATGTCAAGGGAGGTGATCTGGGCTACTTTAGTCGTGGTCAAATGGTAAAACCATTTGAAGAGGCGGCATTTTCACTGAAAGTGGGTGAAGTGAGCGATGTTGTAGAAACCCGCTTTGGATACCATATCATTAAGGTATATGACAAGAAACCCAAAGGGACGATGCCATACACTGAAGTAAAAGAAAAAATCAACCGGCATTTAAAACAAAAAAAAATAAATCAAGGAATCGATCAACATATTAAAATCCTCAAGAAAGGCGCGACAATAGAAAAATATTATCCCCCGGCAAACCAGGAGCTTCACGGTTCTTAAATTCGAGACCTTTGCAAAACGCTCCCTTTTGCCCAAGTTCTGTGTCAGGCTCAAAGTTTGGCACTAAATATATGTCAACCACTTATCAAATTTCGTGACCTTGCCGTTATAAACCTCCCTGGCCCGGTCAGCGATTGTTTGTGTGACCTTGCCCGGGCAAGCGCTTCCGATGGTTTTTCCATCGATTGACTTAATGGGCATGATTTGGGTAATGCTTGACGTATAAAAAGCCTCATCACATGCGAACAACTCGTCTGGGCGTATATCCGTTTTTTCCACGATATAAGTCATTTCCTCTAATATTTCGAGGATAGCCATTCTGTTGATCCCGGGAAGAACCGATCGTAGCGTCGGTGTTTTAATTTTATTATCATTTACAATAAAAAGGTTGGCCGTTGCCGCCTCGGCTACAAATCCCATGGTATCCAACAGTATGACATCCTGATATCCTTGTTCCTTTGCCGCCATCTTGGCCAGATACCCACTCACGTAATTGCCCGTTGTCTTGGCATGAACCGGAACCGACTCCGGATGAATCTTCCTATATGAAGATATTCCGGCCGAAACCGGCTCTGACATTACCATCTGCCCAGCCTTTGGAGAGCCGAAGTCCAGGCAGAAAACCGCAATATCCACCTGTTTATCATGGGGAACAACATCCAATTCAATGGCCGAATAATAAGCAAAAAACTTTGCCGCCCCATAGGAAACGTTATTTTCTTGAGCCGTATCAATGCAAGCCCTTATAATGTCGTCTTTGCTTAAAGGAATCGTTATATACATGTATGTAGCGCTGTTAAAAAAGCGATCCACGTGCTCTTTTAGACCGAAAAAAGCCGGCCCTTTGGCGGCAGACACAATATCCACCACCTCGAAGATGGCAGCGCCTCGACCAAATCCATGAGACAGAATGGGAACCGTAGCCTCTTTCCAATCCACGAACTCACCGTTTATCCAAGCTTTCATGTGCTACCCTTTCTTTGTCCTTTTTATCCGGATTAAATTTAGGTTCGGCCTTTATCGCCTCAACCTGGCATTGAACCAAACATGCACAACAGGCTGTACAATGATCTTTATTGATAAACTGTGCCCGTTTATTCTCATTAAGGCCCCAACATCCCATAGGACAAACCTCAATGCAACTTCGACAACCGTTGCAGGTGTCTTGATAATAGGTCAACACACGATGTCCGGTTAAGAGCGCTGTGCGGAGCGTTCCGGCAAAAAAAGCATTGCCGATGGATTTAATCCCCAATCGAGACAGGTATGCATCAAAATCGGAGGACATTGTGGACGCCAATCCCCCCAGCTCACTCCCATATACAAAAAGCATTATCATAGCCATGATGATATGGGTTTGCGTTAGAAACCTGTTTTGGGGATTAACCATTAGGTTGGCAATTAAAATTCCCAGAAGGATTACTTCCACAAAAATTACCTTGGTCAGCCCACGGTTGCCGGGAAGCCACGGGCAGGTCAACATAAAAAACACAAAGGTGGCAGCACCCACCACCAGGTATTCCATTAATAAGTTCGGGCCGAAGATCAAAAATCCGATAGCGCCAAGTAAAAAAAAAGGAAAAAGAGACCCCATCGCCGTATCCAACCGCTCCAGCCAATCATAGGTGACGCGTTTCATATTTTCGTTTCGATGCTGGCCGTTTTTCAGGTAATCGGGAATATCTTTTATTCTAATCGGGCCCCACTTCACGGACCAACCGGTCTGCTGCTCAACCTCATTTGCCTGGATCCCCGGCGCTCCGAGTGGCGGAAGGATTAATCGACGATGCTCGACCAAATCGCCGATACCGCTGGTTTTTACAACAGAAACTACCGAACGGGTATCAAATTCGTTTCCGCCGGCTGCACACCACACATTGACGCCCTTGGAGTCGGCTATTAACAGCCAAGCATCCAATCCACGCAGTTTTCGCAATAACCGTCTGACAGTAATATAAAAATTGCAAGTCACCAGGACAGGGCTATTCCGACCCGGATTACCGATACGTTGCAAACCGATGCGGGTTGGACATGGAAACAGCCTGAAAAGCATACCCCATACATATTTAAATAGGTTCATCCCATTTCTCCCTTAACCCTTCTGCTAATCACAATAGCAAACGCGTCACCATGACTTCGATTCTCTTTTTCTATAATAAACCCTGCATGGATCAGTTCTCCGGAAAGGTCGGATATCGGCTGAGTTGTGGATCGTGAAATCAAATAGGTCATCATCAGCATTGGTATTCTGGTTATGCGGTACAGTACCTTTCTAAATAAGTTGCGCGGCATAACTTCATCGGCGATAACCATTAATCCGCCGGGTTTAAGGACTCGAAAAGCGTGTTTTAAGGCAAAGCGCCTTTCATCATCGGAAAGTTCGCTAAAGACCAAAACCGAAACCACCGCATCGTAGGTTGAATCCGCTAATCCGTCCATGCCGTCGACACCCATCATTCTTAAGGTAAAATGGTTCTCCAGATGATTTGACGAGATTCTTTGTCGGGCTACTTTTATCATTCCGGGGTTAACGTCAAATGCATCCACATTTGCGCCATTGGCAACCATCATGGCGGCAAGTTCGCCGGTCCCGCACCCAATTTCCAACACTCTTTTTTGGTCTGAAATCTCAGTTGCAACAGACGCCTTTATCGCCTTTATTCTCCCGAGGCTGGCCTTTTGCATCAGTCGGTCATAATTTCGCGGGCTGGACTCAAAGATTTTCATGAAGATATAGCTAAACAAAACACCGCCCTTGACCGTTAAGGTTATCGATATTTCCCGGATAAGACGCCTAACCGAAAAAAGGCTGCCGCCAACCTGATAGATGGTTTGGCTATGTGAAAGTTTTTAAGATTTATTTTTCCCGAGGTTTTCATGAATCGTATTACCATAACCGGCTTTTCACTGAAAACGTTTGTATATCGCGGATTTTATACTGAAGGACGAAACACTGTATGTTGTGGTTGATTGAAAAATCAAAAACGGCGTACAGGAGTCGACAGTGCTCGCGACCTTAAATTATTTTACAACTTAAATT
>JAUXEW010000199.1 GCA_030620375.1 Desulfobacteraceae bacterium
AAACGTTTCAATGTTCTAATAACCGATTATGATGGCTTATCTTCCTTTATAAAAAACAAAAGAACCGTGGATAGGGCAACAACAACCGAGGCAATATAAAACAACGACTTTATACCATAAAATTTGGCCACAAAGCCGCCAAGCAAAAGCCCTGCCGCCGAACCCAGACTGATCGCGGCATTGAATTTTCCGACCGCCGTTCCCCGTCTTTCTTTAACGGTCAGGTCTCCTAATAGTGACGTTCTGATGGTATCCGAAATACCGTTGGTAATCCCAAGAATACCTTGTAGAAGATATAGCTGATAGGTTTCAGTTATTATCGTGTAGAAGAGAAGGATGGCCGCATCCGTATAAGCGGTTACTACCAAAAAGGGTTTTCTACCCAGTTTGTCTGAAAAACGTCCTGCAAAATAGGACGTAATCGACTGAAAAAGGATCATAATACTGAAGGCGAACCCCAATTTTTCCATACCACCGCTCAGTTTTTCTACATAAACCACATAAAAAGGACCAATCAGACCAAACACAATTGCCCAAATGGAACTGACCGTGGTTAATATCAATAAATTTCTCGCACTGGAATCGTTCAACCGGTTTACCTGTAACCTTTGTTTTATGGAACCGCTCTGTGAAAAATATCATCAGAACAGATTTTGAAGCAGTCGAACAGCCCTTATAAAAAGAGATGCAAACGATTCATGAAAAGGGATACTAGTGACAATGTCTTCATCATCAGGAAAAGAATCATCCGTTTGGATACCTTTAAACCCTCCTTTTAATTTTGCTGATCGATATCCGGCCGGGTCCTCTTTCTGATAAAACCGCAATAAAAAATCGAGTAATCGTTGCGGGTTGATATGATTATCACGGATGAATTTGTAAAGATTCATATCCGTATCCTGGTCGATCGCTTCCGGGGAAAAATCGCGGATATAATCGATTACGGCCAGCCGGATGAATTTGTCGGCACCTATTGAAGTAATGGGTACCTTATGGATTTTTTGAAATATATAGAACATATCATACGATTTATATTGAAATAAATTGATAAAATGCTGGTCGAAATTTTCTTGACACGGATCCAGGGTTAACCGGAGTTCTAACTTTGGAAGAGAAAGGATTTCTTCGGGCATCTCCTGATCAAACCGTTTAATTAAAATATATACATCGTTTAAAAATCGATCAAACCATACCGACAATTCATTTGGATCAAATCTCGGTATGTCCGGCCATAGCGCATGATCGATAAAATCATCCACATAACGAATGGCGGCAACGGACAGCAAGGCCTGTTCGTCATAGACCGGTTCTTCCGCTGTTTCTGATGGTGTTCCTAAAACATAGCATTGTATGACGTTATCGACATTTTGGTAAAATGAAAAAATCCTTTCCTGTGACGGGGGGGCGAACAGTTTAAATTGTTCCGGAAAATATTTCGTGATAATGCCGTTAAGCGGCCGTATCATGTCGTTTAGGTCAAGGCCTGGATTCGTTTTGGTCTTCACCGGTAGATACTCGGATTCCGATCGATAGGCGATATCTTGTTTTATCAAGATTTCCAGTGCAGCGTCGAGATAATCCTTTTTACAGTCCACTGTGTCGATATGGCCGGACCTGACATACGTCATGTACCGGCAGCCCCCGAAACAGATCGGAAGATATTCACACCTCATGCAAGTCCGGTTTTTCCAAATGTCAAGTTTATATATATCGGTATAATCTTTGATGCCGGTCTGAAGATCTCCCACTGCAAAATCCTTTATGCCCAGAAAGGCCGGGCATTTATACAATAGACCGTCATAATTCACCACAACGGCATCTTTGTTTTCCACCATGCAGCATATCGGTTTCGGCTTTGGCGTATAATATCCCCGTTTTAATATGGCTTCTCTTAACAGGGCCTCAGCCTCTAATATCCATGGCTCATTAATAGACTTGCACCCTATGCTCTCAACCATGGGGCGTTTCACTTCTTCAAAGCGTTGAATGATGGGATCAAACTTTACGACAGAAATCTTTTCCGGGGTCAGCCCTTCTCTTTCCAGATAATCGAGAAGAAGCACAAATCGGCTGTAATTGGGCCGGTCATAATTTCCACCGATTTGTATATTGACCAGGTCACAGGTTTCTTTAATGTTTTTAATAATGGCATCAAAACTGCCGGCGCCGGTTTTAAACGGCCGATAACGGTTATGCACATCGGCAGGGCCGTCTAAAGTGATTTTTGCGCTTTTAAGTCCCAACGGAACCAGCGTTTCAGCCACCTTTCGTGTAAACAACGAGCCATTCGTCACCAGGGTAAAGCCAAAAGAACCGTTCATGCCGTTGATAATCGATTTTAAGGCCCGTGAAATATTTTGGATAAGCGCGCTGCTTAACAGCGGTTCACCCCCGTAAAAATCGACTACAAGATCTGTCTTATCTTTGGACAGTCGGCTTTTTATAAAATTTACCAAACGATCAGCCGTATGGCCCGACATGTATTTTTTCCCTTTCATCTCGCCTTCAAAGCAGTAGATACAGGAAAAGTTGCAGTCAAGATTAAGCACGGCAATGATGTTGATAGATGTATCTTTGGACGTGAGGGTTTCCAGGAAGTGAAGCATTTCGCTTTTCTCTGCTTCACTGTCTGTTGTCATCATACCGAGTTTGGATAATAACGTCTCATCCGAAGAGGAGAGGGTGTTGGTTTTTATGGATTGAAACGTCTCTTTATGGATGCGGACGACCGATGCCTGTTTGGTGGAATATAGCAGCAGGTGGTCTGGTCTTTCCTTGCAAGGAAAGACCTTAAGATAATGAGACAGCTGCATAAGGCTTAACTCGTATTGTAATCAAAGATTTTTTAGCATTAACCCAAAAAAAAGACTTCGGGGCGGAAGCCGTGAACACAAATATGATCCAATAAAATCAGACGGATACGACCTGTCACATTAGACGGAGGGCCTTTGCCCGAAAAAAAGCGCAGTCACAACTTTCAGTGTATGACTACCGGTTTTTTTGTTTAAAAAATCAATGAAAGATGAAACAGAAATTCGTTGATTCCGGATACTGCGGTTATCGGACCGGGCTCAAAGCCGATACGCAGCACACGGCATCTCTGGTGCCGGAATCAAGATCAATCCCTTTGTCAATCACTTGAATCTCTTTTGTTGCTTGGTTTGTTTCCTCTTTTTGTTGCTCTTTCATGGCACCCCCTTTGTATCATTTGCGCCGGATAACCCGGAAAACCGAGCTATCGTTGTTGAACAAGCAATGCGAGCGCTAACCCCGTAGCTTGCTGCGGGGAGGCTTTAATTCTGTCTATTTTATGGAAAACACGGATTGAGTGAAGCGACACCTTAAATTTAGACAGCAAAAGCATATTCTGATAAAAAAGTCAATTAAAATGTTATGCGCATCCCGGCTTCAACCCATCGTTTGGGATTTTTACTGTCGGCCAGTTGATACTGGGAGCCGTTAAACAGGTTATGGGCCGTTAAAAAGAGTTTCGCGTCATAGTTTTCAAACGAGCAAAGGGACTTATTGAGATTCAAATCCCAGATAAACTCATCATAATCCGCATTCAGTTGAGGATCAAAGTCCCACCATAAATAGTGACCGAACAGCTGCCCGTTGATGAATTTTTCATTATCGTATTCTATCATTAGGTGGTATGCATAGGTGTCGGATGCACCGAGATTAGAGGGTGGACTATAGTGAACATAGGAAAAACCAGTGCTAAAAGAAAAGTGATAATAGGGCGCCGATTTCAGTGCAACCTCAACTCCCTGGCGTCTTGAACTCCCTGAATTCACATACATGTCTATGCCGGGTCCGGCAGCATTCTTTTTGCGACTCAAAACGTCTTTTAGACTATGGCGGAACACCGATGCCTTTACCCGGAAATACTTAATAGCACCGGATTCCACCCCGGCCTGGTAAGACCAGACCTCCTCGGGGTCCAGGTCCGGGTTCGGCTCAAAAAACAATCCTCCGCCTGATGTATACACAAGGGGCGGAACGGTGAAGCCTCGCGCCACAGTGGCGCGAAAAACCGTGTCTTCACATGCCTGAAAGGTAATCCCCAGACTCGGGCTTACAAAAGACCCGGTTATGCTGTTGTTGTCGTACCGCACTCCCGGAATGATAGACCATCTATCTAAGGTAATGGTGTCATTGGCGAATATGGCCCAGGTGTCCATATCCGGATGCGCTTTAAAGTCTGCCAGTTGATAAACCGGCGCTACCGTTATCGTTTGATCCAGCTCTCCAAAATCCGCGTCCGCACCCAGCACCACCGTGTGCACGCCGCCGGTCCACACCAGCTTGCCGGTCCCGCCGATATTGGTTTCCTCATTGACGGTCTCCAAAACCCTTTCTCCCGGAGCACTCAAGAACCATAACCCCAGCCCCAGGGCATTGTCCGTCCGATAAAACTTCTTTTTTAATGCTTTAAAAGCTAAATGTAAACTTAGCTGGTCGGTAATATCGGCATTCAGGGCGCCGGTGCCAAAAAGCGTTCTAAGACCTCCGGATGATGAAATATCCGCACTGGGAAAATCTCCATAGTCTTGTTCCGGTTCGCTGTATCCAAAAGAGAATTTAAAAAGCAGATCATCTCGAACCGGTATGTTGATTTTGGCATACAAATTGTTGTTGTCATAACTTCGGGATTCCCGTAACCCATCGGAATCCTGGCGCCCGGCAAATAAATAATATCCGGCTTTTCCGAGGCTTCCGTTATAGCCCGCCCAGACATCCTGCGTATTTCTTTCACCAAAAGCGGTATATATCGTGCCGCCGGCCGCTGTGGTATTTTTCAGGGATTTGGTAATAATATTGATCACCCCGCCCAAAGACGACCCCCAGGATGATGAGGCCGGCCCTTTGATAATTTCGATGCGGTCAATGATGCCCACCGGAATGGTGTTGGTCTCCGCACCGCCGTCTGAAAGAAAGTTCCAGCGAATCCCGTCCACCAGGACCAGCGTATGATAATGCTCCGTTCCCTGTACCTGAATAAAAGAATTTGTCCCAAACTCCCGGTTAAAACTGATAAACAACCCGGGAATACGGTTTAAAACCTCTGCCACCGTATGGGCGTTCATGGCCTCGATCTCTTTTGCGGTTACCACCGTTACATTCTCCGCAACCTGGCAAATCGGTTTCAAATGGCGTGTCGGCGAAACGACCAGATCGTCTGTCCTGTAATACAGTTGAAGGAGTTGCATCTCTTCACGCGAGTTCGCCAAGACGATCTGGTTTAGGGGGAAAAAAGAGAAAAGAAAAAAGAAAATGAATATTCGGCATATGGTATGGAATATATGCATATAAGCCCTAATGGGGATTGAAGCCTCCCCGCAGCAAGCTACGGGGTTAGCGCTCGCATTGCTTGTTCAAATACTTTTTATTTGTTTTAAAAAAACCCGGTGCTTCGCACCGGGATAAAACTGAAACTTTGAGGC
>JAUXEW010000043.1 GCA_030620375.1 Desulfobacteraceae bacterium
CTCATTTTTCGCTATCAATAGGGGTAAATTTAATAAAAAACATATAATGGTTGATCGGCTGATAAGTCAATACTTTTTATATAATATTGAAGCTCCTGCAGAGAGCTGTTAGAGATCTTCTTCGGTAAAAGTGGCAACCCTATTATAGAGTCGATTGATAATCCCGCACCAGCAAGCTACGGTGCCTGGGCCGGCTGTTGCGGGTCATGCTAAACGGGTTCGATCTCCTTCGACGAAGCATTACCGAGTTGTTCGATCTCCTTCGACGAGGAATTACCGAGTTCTTCGATCTGTTTTGCTGAAGGTAAATCTTTGAGATCTTTTAAATCAAATAACTCCAAAAACTGCTTGGTCGTGGCATAAATTAAGGGTCGACCCGGTATTTCTCTCCGCCCCAAGATCCGGACAAGCTTTCGTTCAAGCAACATCCGGAGGATGCCGCCGGAATCAACGCCCCTGATATATTCTATATCACTCCGTATTAACGGTTGCTTATAGGCAATAATCGCCAGGGTCTCCAAGGCGGCCCTGCTGAGCCGCTGAGGGCCTGGTTGTATTAACCGTTTTATCCATTGTGAATATTCAGGCCGAGTGCGAATTTGATATCCGCCAGCGACTTCACGCAAGGTGAAACCGCCTTTACGACTTTGATATTCTTCTGAAAGCGCATAAAGGGCTTTTTTGATTTCGGCTGTATCTGCGGTTTCGAGAACCTTTTTTATTCGATCTACGGTTAAAGGTGTTCCCGAAACAAACAACAAACTTTCTATAATATATTTTATCTCTTCCATTATTTTTGATGGCTGCTGGTTATTTATCGATTGTCTATTTTTGACAATCTCGTAAAAAGTCTCGAAATTGTCATGCCGGACTTGATTCGGCATCCAGAACGCATTGAATTTACTGGATAGCGCAAAAAGCTTCACTACGTGCCCGGCTTTCGCCGGAATGACGGAAAAGAAAACTTTTCGGCTTTTTACGAGACCATCATTTTTGATGGACTTGTAAAGAAGTCTCCTTTCTGCATTGCGCTTTGTCCATATCAATAAAAAAAACACCGTAGTTACGCTTGAGATGGTACCGTATCATATATAGAAAAGCCTGATAATCCCGGACTGAACGTGTTGCATGATATTAATTAAGTTGAGTTTAACCATCTCTAAGATTGCAAGAAAAGTCACAATGATTTCGCTTTTATCCGCCTTTTCGCTAAATAATGATTCAAAAGTTATGGTACCTTTTTCTTCTAAGATGTCTACAATTTGTGAAATTTTATCTCGAACCGATATCCTGTCGGGCGTGAAATCAATTTTATCGTCGGAAGGGATTTTTTTAAGTATTCTCTGGAACGCGTCTATAAGTTCAAAAAGGCCGACCTGTATAATTTCATCATCAGGTGTGACCGGCAATTCATCGCCAGTAAGTTTTCGAATAAAGGTCGTTTCTCCGAGTCGATTTCTTTCTGTCAAATGTTCCGCAGCCGATTTCATTTGGAGATATTCTTCAAGGGGTTTTGCTATTTCCATCCGCGGATCGTCTTCTTCCTCACCACCTTCATGGGCCGGGAGTAACATCTTTGACTTGATTTGCGTTAATGTTGCGGCCATCACTAAAAAATCGCCGGCAACGTCTATGTTCAAGGACTTCATCCATTCCAAATATTCCAGATATTGGTTCGTAACAAGCGCAATCGGTATATCATAAATATCTACCTCATGCTTTTTTATCAAATGGACCAGCAGGTCCATAGGTCCTTCGAAAACATTATCGAGCTTAACCTGATAGCTTTCATTTGTCATAATGGTTGATCGGAAGAAATATTAAATTTTGATTGCTGATCTAACCGCCTTCATGGTTTTTTGGGCGATATTCCTGGCTTTTTCACACCCTTTAGAGATGACCTCATGAACAAGTTCCGGTCGTTCTTCATAATACAATCTTTTCTGATGAATGGGCTCAAGCATTTGGATCAGGCTTTCCGCCATTATTTTTTTACACTCGACACACCCGATATTTGCAGTTCTGCATTCATTATCAATTTTTAAAACCATTTCTTTATCGCTGTATAGCTTATGGAATTCATAAACATTACAAACTTCAGGATTACCCGGGTCGCTTTTCCTTGCCCGTTGGGGGTCAGTAATCATTTGTAATACTTTAGAACGAACGATATCCGGGTCGTCTGACAGATAGATGGCATTATCGTAGCTTTTGCTCATTTTTCGGCGGTCGAGGCCAAGAATTTTAGGGGTTTCGGTTAAAACGGATTCGGGTTCAGGAAAGATTGCCCCGTATAAATAGTTGAATCTTCTTGCAATTTCCCTGGTAATCTCAACATGGGGAACCTGATCGATTCCAACCGGAACGGCGTCGGCCATATACATTATGATATCAGCCGCTTGTAGAACAGGATATCCCAAAAAACCAAATGTTGAGAGATCTTTATGGTTTAACTGCACAATTTGATCTTTATAAGTGGGGTTTCGTTCGAGCCATGGGACGGGGGTTATCATAGACAGGAGTAAAAACAGTTCCGCATGTTCCTTGATACGAGATTGGACAAACAGGGTATTTTTTTCCGGTGAAAGACCGACACTAAGCCAGTCAATCATCATTTGAATAACATTTTCTGAGATCAAAGCCGTATTTTCATAGTCGCTGGTTAGCGCATGCCAGTCGGCAATAAAGAAAAAACAATCATACTGATCCTGCATTTTTACCCAGTTTACAAGGGCACCGTGATAATTACCGAGATGAAGCGGTCCGGTGGGCCGCATACCACTTAAGATACGTTTCTTTTGGGACATTCATTTTTCTCCTAACCTGGGTAAAGCCGGAAAAGCTGATGGGTTATGTTCACTTAATATAACTTCGAGCAAAATCGAGTTCGTCATCTCTCGTCTTGAGCTGTCCGTTCAGCCTGGCATCATGAACGGCGGTGAGAATTTCACGATAAATAGGGCCGGGTGTGAGCCCCATTTTTATTAAGTCCTTTCCTTTGATTAACGGCTCGACGTATCTTAGATGCGTAAAGAAATGTGATATTGATCGTTTCACAGGCTTACTTTTTGTCATTGCCATCATAGAAAGGGCGAGCTCCGTCCTAAATTTCGAAACCCTGTGATACAACATGCTGTTTTTCAAAGGGATATTTCTTTCAAGCCAGGATAGGCAAGCTTCGACTTCAAAGCGTTCCTTGAAAAAGATGGTTTTCTGTCGGGGTGCCAGTTCAAGCCTTTTGCAAATTTCTTCCGTTGTTGATTTGTCACAGTGTTTCATCAGTATGACAAAATAAACGGCCCACTTCATATATGATTCTTCAAGAAAAAGCAAATCAAACCAAGATAAAACTTTTTTAACTGAATTTAATAACCCTACAAGTTCCTTGTGGAGTATTATTGAAGGATGAATAGACTTCAAAAGATCATAATCATTAAGTCGAATAATAGCGGGTGTGGGATTATCTTCCTCAAGTATTAGTTTGAATTCGGCAAACACCCTTTTCCCGCTCAACCGTTTAAAAAAATCCATTTTCACTGCATTTTCGATCAAACCGGATGTCAATTTTCCGATTGAAAATCCGAAACGTTGTTCAAATCGTATGGCTCGGAATACCCTTGTCGGATCTTCAACAAAACTTAGGTTATGCAATACCCGAATAACTTTGTCTTTAATGTCCCTTTGGGCTGAAAAGAAATCGATTAGAGTGCCGAACTTTCGAGGGTTCAAATGAATCGCCAATGTGTTGATGGTAAAGTCCCTGCGGAAAAGGTCGAGCTTTATTGAGCTCATCTCTACTGTCGGAAGGGCGGCAGGAAATTTGTAGTATTCCATTCTAGCTGATGCAACGTCAATCTTGAACCCGTCTTTAAAAATAATTACCGCAGTGCCGAATTTATCATATGCATGAACCCGGGCACCGTGCATTTTTGCGTACTTTTTTGCGAAGGCGATACCGTCCCCCTCAATAACGATATCGATATCTTCATTGTTGCGATACAGAAAAAGATCTCGGACGAACCCGCCGACGACATAGGCACTCATCTCGATGCCTGAGGCGATTTCCCCGATGGCTTTCATAATTTCCATCAAACCCGGCGATAATCGCTCCTGCATGAATTTAACAATATTTCGGGTTCTGGCATGGATCGTTTCTCGATGCGGATCTTGAAAGTTTCCAAGGGTATTACGGGTTTGCCGGACCAGTATGTTGAGAAGATCGGTACGGGTGATTACGCCCTTGATTACCCCGTTATGCGTAACCGGCAAGATGCGCTGCTTGTTTTCAATAATTTTTTCCTGTATTTCCAAAAGACTTGCAGAAGGCTCGACGGAAGCAATTTCAGTTGTCATATATTCTTTTACGGGAACCTGGTCCAAACCATGAAAAAGCGCTTTTTCTATGACCTGACGTGAGATAAATCCGACCAATGTTGGTTTGTTGTTTTCTTCTTTTGTCACCAGCAATGCGTTGATGTTGTAACGGGTCATTAAGCTTGCAGCGGCTTTGCAAAAAACCTCAGCGCCAATGATAATCGGGGGAGAAGACATTAAGTCTTTGGCCAATCTTTTCGGTTTGATTTTTTGATGCAAAATATCCATTAGCTGGTGTTCTGTTTGAGCCAATGTTTTATTTTTGACTGATGCAGCAGCAGCATAAGTATGGCCGCCTCCGCCCAGCGGGGAGAGAATCGCGGCCACATCAACTTCAGGTATCCTGCTTCTGGCAACTATATAGATTTTGTTTCCCATCCGTGCCAAGGCAAAAATGGCATCGATGTTTTCCATTTTAACCATTTTATGAACGAGAAAGGCAAAATCGTCCACATAGTTATTAAATGTTACAGTGGTGATTACTATTTCAATCCCGTTGATATTGCAGTGGGTTGCCGCTTGAATCATATCATTTAAAATGCCAATTTGTTCAGGGCTGATTTCCCTGGCAATGACATCGGAAACAATATTCAGGTTCGCTCCCTTAGACAGAAGGTATGCGGCAGCCAAATGATCCTGTTCAGTGGTTGAAGAAAACGTAAAAGAACCGGTGTCTTCATAGATGCCAATACACATGATGGTTGCCTCATCCGGAGATATTTCAATTCCTTTTTCTTTAATAATTTCCGTCAAAATCGTAACCGTAGCCCCGGTTATACGGTTGACCTCCTGATGTCCTTTAATATCGTCTTCCATAGCCGGGTGATGATCATAGATGTGAATTTCAACATCGTCTCTGGTTAAAAGCGACGACAACTCTCCGATGCGGTTCGCCTGCTTAGTGTCTACTAAAACCAACCGGTTTACGGAGGACAAATCAATATTTTTGATTTCCCCCATGTTGAACATATAAGCCATAGATTTTACAAAGAAATTTCTCAAATTTTTTTCTTGCGACCCGGGAAATATGAGCAGGGAATCAGGGTATAGTTTTTGCGCTGCCAGCATTGAGGCCAACGCATCGAAGTCAGCATTAACGTGCGTCGTTATGAGGGTCAGTTTTTTTTTGTTCACATCTTTGGATGTCACGATAATAGCCTGTTCAGAGAGGGTCGATTAATTTATCCGGTATAAAAGATTCCCTGCACCACGCTTAAGGGGAATACGTTCATTATCGCGTATTAATATGCATATATGAGCCCAATTAGCAAGGTCATGTTCATGTATCTATTTTTCAGTGAGAATCGCTGATATATATAAATTAGGTTTGCTAATCCATAACGGTTTATGATAAATAATAAAATTGTGTGTCAGGAAATGGGTCCGGAGCATTCAGATTAATGATTGATGTTTGTCTAATACCATGTTAAGTATTTAAAATAATGTTGTTTTAAACACGATGGCGAGCATATTCCCCGCCGCTTGCGGAGGAGATGCGCGCGAATCTGAAATTGCTTAGAATTCCTTTTGTTTCCATGGTTAATTAAGAATGAGGAGGGAATATGCCGATTTATCTATGGGAAGGAAAAAGCAGGAAGAATGAAATCCAAAAGGGAGAAATGGAGGCTGTTACCGAAGAGGCTGTACGCACTAACCTGACACGGATGCAGATCACACCCACAAAGGTTAAGAAAAAGCCCAAAGACCTTTTTGAAAACATTACATTGTTTCAACAGCCTGTTAAGACGAAAGATGTTATCATTTTTGCCAGGCAATTTTCCACCATGATCGATGCCGGTCTTCCCATTCTCCAATGTCTCGACATTCTTTTCACGCAACAAGAAAACAAAACCTTCAAAAAAATTATAAAACAAATTAAAGAATCAGTAGAAGGCGGTGCAACCCTTGCAGAATCCCTGAAAAAATTTCCCAAAGAATTTGATGATCTTTTTGTGAATATGATTGCAGCAGGGGAGGCCGGTGGTATTCTAGATGCTATTTTAAAGCGCCTCGCAGGCTATTTAGAAAAATCAGCTCAGCTCAGAGGGAAGGTAAAAGGGGCATTGACTTATCCTATTGTTGTTTTTTTCATCTCCATGGGTGTAACGGCTGTTATTCTCCTTTTTGTTATTCCTGTTTTTCAAGAAATGTTCGCGTCTTTGGGTGGAGCCCTTCCGGCCCCAACCCAGATGGTCGTCGCGCTAAGTGAATTTGTTCAGTCTAAGATAATATTTATCATCATCGGTATCATCATCTTTGTTATAGCATTCAGGCGTTATTACAAAACGGAAAAAGGGCAAGTCGTTGTTGACAGCCTGCTCCTGAAAGTTCCAGTATTCGGCATCTTACTCCGAAAAGTGGCGGTATCCAAGTTTACCAGAACGTTGGGGACCATGCTGACCAGTGGGGTACCGATACTGAGCGCACTGGATATCGTGGCCAGGACTGCCGGAAATAAGACTGTTGAAAATTCCATATATAAAGTACGGTCTGCGATTTCAGAGGGCCGAACCATGGCTGATCCTTTAGCTGAAAGCGGCGTCTTTCCATCTATGGTCTGTTCCATGATTGCTGTGGGAGAATCCACCGGTGCGTTGGATACGATGTTGAATAAAATTGCCGATTTTTATGATGAGGAGGTGGATCAGGCCGTGGATAACCTGACCGCCATGATCGAACCGTTTATGATGGTCTTTTTAGGGGTGATCGTTGGCGGTCTGCTTATAGCGATGTATCTCCCCATTTTTACTATGGCCGGCCATATCTAATAACCGTTTATATATATCGGTTGATACCGTCCGCCATACGACAGTGTCTCTTTTTTAAATGAACTCTCAGATGATAACACTCGAAAGCGATCTTATACAAAAGCTGAAATGGCTGATAATGGGTCGCTTTCTTTTTGCCGTTTTACTGTTGGGTTCGACGATTCTCCTGCAATCGAGAGAAGTTCTTTTTTCCCCGACAACGCCGCTGCTGATTCTCTATATAGTCATCAGCGGACTACTCTTCCTTTCTTTAATTTACTATCTGATTCTTAGCCGGATCCGTAAAAACGTATGGCTTGCCTATACACAGCTCATTGCCGATACATTTTTTGTCACGCTCATAATATATATAACCGGTGGTTTTTTAAGTATATTTTCTTTTCTTTACCCTGTTGTCATTATCTATTCCAGTATTTTACTTTACAGAAAAGGAAGCGTTTTTATAGCGGCGCTCTGCAGTTTTCAGTATTTTATCCTGGTTCAGTTTGAGTATATAGGCATCCTAAAGACGTTTTTAGAAAACGGAGATCCCGGGGTAATGGGCTATTCAGGCAACCAGGTTTTTTATAAGACGCTGATTACGGTCGGCGCATGTTTTGCTGTTGCGTTCTTGAGCAGTATTCTGTCCGAGCAGGCGAGAAATAGCAAAAAAGAACTGATAGCAATGGAGGAGCATATCAAAAGGGTTGAAAAGATGGCGTATATGGGTGAGATAGCTGCAAATCTGGCGCATGAAATTAAAAATCCGCTCGCATCGCTATCCGGGTCTATTCAGTTGCTTAGGGAGGAGGTTAAGTATGACCCGGATCATGATAAACTGATGCGGATTGTACTTCGTGAAACCGACCGTCTTAGCTCGCTGGCCAGTAATTTTTTATTATTTGCTCGGCTGCCGGCCGGCAAACTAGAGAAGATAGCGCTGGACAGGGCCTTATCCGAAACGGTTGAGCTGTTTGAAAAAGACAATACTTTTATTGGAAGAATTAATGTTGATCATGAGCTTTCTTCCGGGATTTGGGTTTTGATGGACTCGATGCATTTAAGACAGGTCATGTTGAACCTCTTGCTAAACGCTGCTGAAGCCATCGAAAGTAAAGGGACTATTAAGCTGAAGATGTATCCTGTCAAGGACAATTTTGCAGAGATCGCTATTGTTGATAATGGCTGCGGAATGTCGGATGACATTATCAATTCGATTTTCGACCCTTTTTTTACAACAAAGAGTAGTGGTACCGGGCTTGGACTATCAATAGTACATAACATACTCAAAACATACGACAGCAGACTTGATGTGGAAAGCAAAGTAGATCAAGGGACGCGTCTTTGCTTTAAATTGAAAAGGACCGAACCACCGTTATCCGCCAACTTAACCTTGACACCCGAACATAAATAAGATAGCAAAAACGATTTGTCTTTTTAATCCACATGCTGCTTTCCCTCAACGATGGCGACTTAGTCCGGACATAGATAGGTACTGAATGGCAAAAGATAAAACAAGTGAACTGATAGAAAAACGAAAGAAAAAAGCGAATAGTTTAAGAGATAGCCATATCGATTTGTTCCCGAATAATTTTCGGGTGTCGCATACCATAATGGATATTCGAGATGCCTTGAAAAAGGAGCCTGACAGATTAACCGAAGATACGCCTGTTTTTGCTGTTGCCGGGCGCATCATGGCGATTAATCGATTTGGAAAAGCCGCATTTATTCGATTCACGGACCGAACCGGACAGTTTCAAGCCTATGTAAGAAGAGACAGAGTAGGGGATGAATCGTTTGGCTTTTTTAAGCTTTTTGATATCGGTGATTTCGTGGGATTAAAAGGGGGTGTTTTCAAGACAAAAACCGGTGAGTGGACCCTATTGGCTAATGAGGTTCGGCTTCTCTGTAAGTCGACGATGCCGCTCCCGGAAAAATTTCATGGCCTTAAAGATCCGGAAAAGCGATACCGCAAGCGATATATTGATCTGATCATGAATCCGGGAGTTCGGGATATTTTTATCAAGCGAAGTTTGATCATCCAGACTGTACGGCGATTTCTTCTTGAACGCGACTTTCTTGAAGTGGAAACGCCTATGATGCAACCGATTCCAGGCGGTGCGGAGGCTGAGCCGTTCATCACTCATCATAACGCGCTCGGGATAGATCTTTACCTGCGTATTGCGCCGGAGTTATATTTGAAACGCCTCGTTATCGGCGGATTTGAAAGGGTTTTTGAGGTCAACCGGAATTTTCGAAATGAGGGCGTATCGACCCAGCATAATCCTGAATTTACCATGCTTGAATTCTACCAGGCCTATGCTACATATGAGGATCTAATGGACTTGACGGAGCAAATGCTAAGAGATGTCGCCAGTTCGGTAACCGGGTCCGTCATCGTAAATTACCAGGGGAGCACCATTAATTTTGATAAAAAATTCAAGCGGATGACCTTGTTGTCCGCCCTTGAGACAATTGGGGGGGTTAAGCCCGAATTAATTAAAAACAAGGAAAAACTCTTTGAGTTTGCATCGGTTAAGGGGATTAACATAACCAAAATCGCAAGACCTGGAAAAGTCATCACCAAGCTGTTTGACGTATTGGTAGAACCCCATTTGATTCAACCTACATTTATAACGGGATACCCGGTAGAGGTTTCCCCGCTTTCCAGAAGAAGCGACGAAGATCCTGCAGTGACGGAACGTTTTGAGCTTTTCATTGCCGGAAAGGAAATCGCAAACGGTTTTTCCGAGTTAAACGATCCCCAAGACCAAAAGAGGCGATTTTTACAGCAGGCTGAAGACAGGGCCGCCGGAGATAAAGAGGCCCATTTTATGGATGAAGATTATATCGAGGCATTGGAGTACGGCATGCCGCCTACAGCCGGTGAGGGCATCGGGATAGACAGGCTTGTCATGCTTTTAACAGACGCCGCATCTATCCGCGAAGTGATTTTTTTCCCGCACATGAAACCAAAAGGGAGTAAACCATTTTCCGCATAGCGGGGGCTTTATTTAAACATAAAGAACCTGGTCCTCTGGTCCAGGATTCTTTATTTTGGGCACAAAATAGTCTAAAGTTGATAATGATTTCATGTCTTTTGAATTTTTTATAAGTCGGCGTTACCTCAAATCAAAGCGAAAACAAGCCTTTATATCATTGATTACCGTGCTTTCCATTGCCGGTGTCACCATAGGGGTAATGGCGTTGATCGTGGTGATTGCCGTTATGGCCGGATTTGAGTCTGATATGAAAACCCGCATTCTCGGTGTAGAATCACATGTCGTGTTAATGCGCTACGGGGGTGGCTTTACCGATCATCAGAAAATCGTTAAACAGATTGAAAAAACCGAAGGGGTTGGATCAGCAACCCCTTTTATTTATACTCAAATCATGATCCGTTCGTCATCCGGTCTATCCGGAGCGGTATTAAGGGGGGTTGAACCCCAGACCGTCGGGAGAGTGATTAAAATATTGGATAAAACCGTCCTAGATCAAATTTCTAGAATCCATCAGAATAACACGGAAAAAAACCGGCTCCATATAATCCCCGGAGTTATTTTAGGGAAAGAACTTTCGAAAAATTTGGGAGTAACAACGGGTGATGTTGTCTATCTGATATCACCGAGAGGCATGATTTCCCCTGTCGGACATATGCCCGCCATGAAAAGATTTCGGGTGGTCGGGCTATTCGAGTCAGGGATATATGATTATGACGGATCGCTTGCTTATATCCATATACAAGAAGCTCAAAACATGCTTCACATGAAAGATTCCGTTACCGGTATTGAAATTCAGGTTAAAGACATATACAAAGCCAGAAAGGTTGCTGACAAAATCATTGGCGATCTGGGATTTCCGTATTGGGCTAAAGATTGGACGCAAATGAACCAAACCCTGTTCTCGGCTTTAAAATTGGAAAAAGTGGTGATGTTTATCATACTGACGCTCATCATCTTGGTAGCGGCGTTTAATATTGTCGGCACGCTGATTATGGTTGTTATGGAGAAAACAAAAGATATCGCAATATTAAAGGCCATGGGCGCAACCAACCGACATATCCGGAGGATCTTTGTTTTTAAGGGACTGGTCATTGGGCTTGTGGGGACGGTGCTGGGTGAAGTTTTGGGATATACGTTGTGCAGCGTACTTAAGCATTACAAGTTCATCGAACTGCCGAGCGATATTTATTATATTACAACACTTCCGGTTCAAATCGAGTCGTTTGATACGGTATTGATTGCCGTTGCCGCCATGATAATCTGCTATTTGGCCACCCTGTATCCGGCACATCAGGCGTCAAGATTAAATCCTGTTGAGGCGCTTCGATATGGCTGATAGGAACACTTATCAAGCAGGGACTTCGGACGAGATGAGCTCAACGCCTTTAATAGAGGTTAGAGGTCTTTATAAGAATTTTCAAACTGATGCCCAAATAATTGAGGTTTTAAAAGGGGTCGACTTTGATTTAGATTCAAAAGAGACGGTTTCGATTATGGGGGCCTCGGGAATCGGCAAGTCGACATTTCTCCATATTCTCGGCGCTCTTGACCGCCCGGATGGCGGAACATTAACGTTTCAGGGGGAAGACGTCTTTTGCTTTGATGACACAAAGCTGGCAAAATTTCGAAACGAGTCAATTGGGTTTGTCTTTCAGTTTCATCATTTGCTTTCGGATTTTACAGCTGTGGAAAATGTGATGATACCGGCATTTATTCGCGGAATGCATCGGCAGGACGCAGGAGAAATTGCCGAAGAAATACTGGTCAGGGTAGGTTTAAAGGACAGACTGTCTCACAGGATAGGTGAGCTTTCAGGTGGTGAACAGCAGCGCGTGGCCGTAGCGCGTGCGCTGGTTTTAAATCCGGTCATGCTGCTTGCGGATGAGCCCACCGGGAATCTCGACAAGAAAAACAGTGAGCTTTTACACGATTTGCTGATGGAGTTAAATAACGAGTTTCATATGGCACTGATTATCGTAACCCATAATATGGATCTTGCATCTTGCACTTCCCGGAGACTGACCATCCTTGATGGTAAATTGGTGGAACTGATTTGAGGTACTGGTTATGTTTAGATTTTTATGTACATTGATATTTTTCCTGGTAAGCTTTACACCGAACGCAATCCTTGCTTCCGGAGCTGTTGGCGTGATGGTATTGCCATTTGAAATCCATTCTATCGAGGATCGCTCTTACCTTCAGGATAAAATCCCGGAAATGATTAACGACTTCTTAAAACGAGAAGGGGCCGGAATATTAACGATTGATTCAGATGCAGAGATCGTATTAAAGCATAAGCCGCTGATTATTAAAGATATTCAAAAAATGGGCATTACGGCCGGTGCGGATTATGTTATCTGGGGGAGTTTGACGTGGGTGGGTCAACAATACAGTCTTGATGTAAAAGTCACGGAAACATTAGGGTCAAATCCGCCGACCGTTTTTTTTGAGCAGGGAGAAAACACTGAAAGTCTGTTTGGCGCTATTAAAGACCTGTCCGGTAACATCTCAGTTAAGCTTTTTAAACGGGTTAAGGTGGCTGATGTCGTCATCGTCGGTAATAAACGGATTGAGGCCGATGCGGTTAAGCGATTCATAAAAACTGTGCCCGGGGATATTTTTTCTGCAGCAAAAATATCAGAAGATCTTAAATCTGTTTACGCAATGGGGTATTTTGAAGATGTAAGGGTTGAGTCGGAAGATCGGCCGAAAGGCAAAGCGCTCATATTTCATTTAAAAGAAAAAGCCACGGTAAGGAAAATCAGTGTTCAAGGCAGCGAGGTGCTTAAGGAGGAAAAAATTGCGGAAAACTTAACCATAACCCCGGGCTCAATTTTGAATATTTTCAAAATACAAAATAATATAAAAATTATCGAGTCACTTTACAAAGAAGAAAATTATCATAACATCAATGTGTCATACACTTTTCATGAATTAGAAAACAACCAGGTGGATCTTACGTTTGTTGTTGAAGAGGGAGAAAGACTTCAGATTAAAAAAATCAGATTTGAAGGGAATTCCGACTATTCGGACAAAGAATTAAAGGGCCTCATGAAGACTTCTGAAAAGGGGTTCTTTTCCTGGATAACATCCTCCGGCGAGTACGTTCCCGAGGATTTGAATCAAGACACGGGAAAGCTGAATGCATTTTATCTAAACAATGGTTATATCCAGGCACGGATTGGTGAGCCGGATATTGAGTTTAAAGACAAGTGGATATATATCAAGATAAAAATATTTGAAGGCCCCCGATTTAAGGTGGGTAACGTGAGTGTTTCCGGTGACGTCATTTTTCCCGAAAAGGATTTGCTCGAGAAACTAAAGATTGACAAAGAAGTCTATTTCAGCCGCCAGATCATTCAAGAGGATATTTTGTTATTAACGGATCTATATTCTGATGATGGCTATGCTTATCCGGATATTTCTCCCCTTATCGACCAGGACATGAAAAACTTATTGGTTAGCATCACCTATAATATTCAAAAAGGAAAACAAATTTATCTTGAAAGAATTAATATTAGCGGGAACACAAAAACCAGAGACAAGGTAATCAGGCGTGAGCTAACGGTTTACGAGGGCGAATTATATGGTGGAAAACGATTAAAACGAAGTGTACGCAATTTGCATAGACTTGATTTCTTCGAAGACGTAAAGGTTGATCGATCTAAAGGAAGTGCGGATGACCAGATAGTTTTAAACATTCATGTGGCCGAAAAATCAACCGGCGAATTTAGTTTTGGCGCCGGGTACAGCAGTGTTGAGAATGTTTTTGGAATGGTATCCTTATTACAACGAAATCTTTTCGGACGTGGACAGAGGCTTCAATTAAGAGCCGAAGTCGGGGGGGTCACTACCCGATATACGATCAGCTTCACGGAGCCCTGGCTGTTTAATATTCCGTTATCAGCCAACTTTAGCATGTATGACTGGATCACAGACTACGATGACTATGATAAGGATAGCAAAGGAGGAGGGGTAACTTTCGGTTATCCGGTATTTAATTATACTCGCGCCTACATTTCTTATTCCTATGATATTAGTGATGTGGAGAATATTTTGGAAAGGGCTTCCTCCGAAATTAAAGATCTTGAAGGGACCAATATCACGAGCGCGATATCGGCTACGTTACAATACGACTCCCGGGACAAGGTTGTCAATCCGACCAAAGGGAGTAATAACAAAGTAACCGTAGAATACGCGGGTCTTGCGGGAAATATTGGATTTATTAAATATTTAGCTGAGACCGGCTGGTATATCCCGTTATATAAAGATTTCGTTCTGTTTTTACATGGTAAAACCGGATATATTCACGAAAATTCCGGTAAAAAAGTCCCGGATTACGATCGATTTTATCTTGGCGGGATGAACTCAATGCGAGGATTTGACTGGCAGGATATCAGTTCATATGATGATGAAGGCGATCAGATCGGAGGGGATAAATTTTTACAGTTTAATTTTGAGGTTATCATTCCCATTTTCAAGGAGGCCGGTTTTAATGGGGTTGTTTTTTTTGATACCGGAGACGTATATAAAAGTAGCGAAGATATTGATCTGTGGAATATGAGGAAAAGCGCCGGTTATGGGATCCGCTGGCATTCCCCCATGGGACCAATTCGTATCGAAAACGGATATATACTCGATCCTAAAGAAGGGGAGGATGGTGGCGGGCGCTGGGAATTTTCCGTTGGTACGGCGTTCTAACTTAACTAGTGCCCATCCAGAAATGGTTTTTTTGCCCAATCTCATCGTTATGCGAAAAAAATAATCCTCGGAATATCAAACATATGCCTCCGGTTATTTTTTTCGCATGCCTTGATCTTGAAC
>JAUXEW010000015.1 GCA_030620375.1 Desulfobacteraceae bacterium
ACGTTCGCTCATTAAATATAGGTTATCTTATTATAATTAAAACAAATATTGTTGATGCAATGAAGCTTTTCGCCGCAAGCGGGCGGGGTATTAAAGAAACACAATAAAGAGAAAAGGAATGTTATTCGTATGAGTTATGCTGAACTAGACAGAATGTTTTATCCTAAATCCATCGCCGTTGTCGGTGCAAAACGACCTGATCCGGAATCAGATTTTGCCGGTATGTTCGGTTCCATTCAAGAATATGGATATAAGGGCCACCTTTATCCCATTAACCCTAAAGTCAGTGAAATTAGAGGTATAAAAGCATACCCCAACCTCTCCGCCTTACCGGAACCCATCGATTTGATTATTGTATCGGTTCCCGCCCCCGCAGTACCGAATGTTTTAAGAGAATGTGCGGAAACCGGAAATAAAAATGTTCATATCTTTACCGCCGGATTTAAGGAAACCGGAGAACCGGAAGCACTTAAACTGCAAAAAGAGATTGAAGAAATCGCCAACAACAACCATCTTCGAGTGATAGGACCCAATTGCATGGGTATTTGTGTTCCCGAAATTCGGGTCGGAACCTGGACCGAACCCATAAAAACTGTCGGTCCCGTCTCCTTTCTCAGCCAGAGCGGCGGACACGCCCAAGACTTTTCAAATTATGCCGCTAAGTTCGGAATCGGCTTTAGTAAAATCGTCAGTTTTGGAAATGCCTTAACATTGGACAGCACCGATTTCCTTGAATACCTTGCCGATGATCCCAAAACCAAAATTATTACCATGTATCTGGAAGGAATCAAAGACGGCCGAAAATTACTAACTCTCGTAAAAGATATCAATAAAACCAAACCGGTGATCATTCTTAAGGGAGGATTGACAGCATCCGGCACCAAGGCGGTAGCCTCTCATACCGGGTCTATGGCCGGAGAGGAACACTTTTGGAATGCCTTTTTTAAGCAAACCGGAGCGACTCGGGTTTATTCCCTTGAGGATATGGCCCATACCACCTTGACTTTACTCCGAATGGGAGAAACCAAGGGACGTGGCGTAGCCGTATTGGGAGTCGGCGGTGGCGTAGTGGTTGCGGTATCGGACGCCTGCAGTAAAGCGCGACTGGACTTGCCCACCTTCCCTCCCCGCATGCAAAAATTATTGCGGTCCTTCATCCCCTCAGCCGGCAACATGATCAAGAATCCCCTTGACGCATATCCCATCTTTTTTGATATTGAAAAGAGTTTTCCCCAGACGTTAGATCTCATTTATAACGAGCCAAGCATCAATATGGTAATCATTTCACTTCATATGGATTGGATGGACCCCAAATTTGTACCCAAACTGGCATCAGCCTTGCCTGACGTCTGCCGGGACCATTTAAAAGACAAGCCGTTTGTGGTGTGCTGGCGATCAACCAGACACAATTCAACATTCAAAAATACAGGTATTAAACTGGAAAAAGAGCTGCTGGAAGCCGGAATTCCCGTTTACCGAAGCTTTGAGCATGCGGCGACGTCTCTGTCACGATTGGCGGACTATCATTTTTTCCAGCATCAGCAAGAAGTCCTGATAGAAGGGTTTCATCTAAAGGCCGATGAGTTGAAACTGGCCTCATGAAATTAGGCCCTCAAGCTCATGAAGCAAACCACCACCCGCCTGGCGGATGGTTTTGATTTTCCCTTTATGTGCCGGTTAATCACATACCCAACGCCTGGGCTAATTTTTCATAATGATAATCCGTATCTCCCAGAACATACTCGGCCGCCTTTGCCCGTCGATAGAAAAGAGCGATGTTAAATTCCCGGGTTGTCCCGACGCCGCCATGGATTTGAACGCCCCGCTCTGATATATACTTGTATTGTTCATTCACCTGCGCCTTTAGCGCCGATACTTCCTTTGTCACATCCATACCCTCATCCGCCATCCAGGCAACTTTATACAGATAATTAATGCTGGTGTCATAGCCAAGCTGCATGTTGGCCATATAATGTTGGATGGCCTGAAAACCACCGATGGGCTTACCGTATTGGACACGCTCCTTGGCATAGCTAGCGGTCATGTCAATGGATACCTTGCAGCTGCCCATCATCTCCGCACATTTTGCAATAATGGCTTTGGGAAACATGCGTTCCAATATTTCCCAGCCCCGTCCGGGATTACCGACAACATCATCTTTTGAAACCTTCACGTCTTTGAATATAACCTCACAGGTATTGTCCATGCCGATGGCAGGCATTTTGGTGCAGGTAATGCCCGGATCTTTTGCATCTACCAAAAACAGGGTAATACCGGCATCTTTAACATCTGCCGCCACAATCAGTTTGTCTGCGATATTGGCATCCGTGACAAACATTTTGGTTCCGTTTAATACATATTGATCCCCGGAAAGTTCTGCCGGCATTCTGATGCCTGTGGGCTGATAACTCGCCTCTTCTTCATATTGGGCCAATGCCATGATCAATTTACCGTTTGCAATTTTCGGCAACAGAGCATTTTTCTGATCTTCCGTTCCACCCTCTGTAAGAATCAGCCCGCAAAGAATAACGGTTGAAAAAAATGGGCTTGGATACGCGGCCTTTCCCATTTCTTCCATGATGATCATCACATCCATAAACGGATCACTATATCCACCGTACGCTTCCGGAAAATAGACCTCCATCCACCCCAGTTCCGCCATTTTTTTCCACAGCTTGGGCAAGTATCCCTCGTCACTTTCCTCAATCTCTTTTACCGTTTCAAATGGGCATTCTTTTGCCAAAAACTCTGCAACCGACTTGCGAAGCATCTCTTGTTCCGATGTAAAATCCAGATTCATTATCTCCTCCTTAACAGACAACCTCAACTAAGGTTCACATTATTGAAGCCTCCCCGCAGCAAGCTACGAGGAATACGCTCGCATTCCTTGTTCAGCAAAGCAAATACGTTAACGATTACTTGAATCTCGGCAAGTTAAGACCCACCCAAGCAATAAGGTTTCGCTGAATTTCATTACTCCCCGCATAAATATTGGCAGCTGGTGCAAACTGATAACCGTCGATCATCTCTCCGTCTAACGGAGCCCATTTTGATGGCGCCAGCTGTCCATAAAGTCCCATTATTTCCGTAGCATAGTTTGCCACACGCTGGGCCAATTCGGTCCCAAATACTTTTGACTCCGATGCCGCCGATGCGGCAAATATCAAGCCCCCTTTTTCTTGCTCATAATTAATGCGGTATGCCAGGGCTTGCCCGACTTCAGTACCGATATAAAGTTTTGCCAGCTTTTGCCTTACAACGGGATTTTCCGAAAGGAGTTTGCCGTCCCGCCTGGTAGATTTAACGTAATCAATAATATCAAAAACACTCTTTTTTGCCGAAAGAAATCCACCACCACCGGACCGCTCAAAATTCATGGTTTGGCGGGTTAATGCCCACCCTTCATTCTCTTTCCCGATAAGGTCTTTCGCCGGAATTCTAACATCTTTAAAATAAACTTCATTATAGACGTGTTTATTATCCATAAAAAGAAGCGGTCGAATTTCGATACCAGGATAATCCATTACGACGTTGAATACGGAAAGCCCGCGGCTCCGCGTTGAGTCAGGATCTGTCCGTGCCAGCAGAAACATATGATCCGCCTTATGAGCGCCGCTGGTCCAGGTTTTATGCCCATTAACCACGTAATAATCGCCGTCCCTGATTGCCGTTGTGCTCAGGGAAGCCAGATCTGAGCCGGCATCCGGCTCACTCCATCCCTGGCAATAGAATACCTCACCTCTTGCAATTGGTGGGAGCAGACGATTTTTTTGTTCTTCGTTTGCGCCAACCATCAGTGTGGGGGCAAACATACCGACACCAAAACCGTCAATTCCGGGCGCACCATAATATCCGCGGACCTCATTAAATATGAACTGCTCAATGAGCGGCACAGCCTGCCCGCCGTACTCTTTTGGCCAAGCTCTTGAAATCCAGCCTTTTTCACCCAGCTTTTTGGCCATGTACTTATGAAACTCAAAACCTTCATCAGTGGCATAGATTGACTCAAGTCCGCCTTTTCCCCATTTCGGAGGCGCGTTTTTCATTTCTTCCTTAAAAAATACGTCAAACTCTTCGCGCAATTCCTCCTGTTCTTTTGTAAAACTAAAATCCATAAAAGCCTCCTTACGCTACCTTGTTTGATTAATGCCAGACAGGTTTTAATACGCTAACCGCTTAACTAGTGCCCATCCAGAAATGGTCTTTTTGCCCAATCTCATCGTTATGCGAAAAAAATAATCCTCGGAATATCAAACATATGCCTCCGGTTATTTTTTTCGCATGCCTTGATCTTGAACAGAAATCTTCATTTCTGGATGGACACTTGCTATGGATATCATCCATTATATTTTTTTTGGTTATGCTGTCAATGATCTATTTAACACCCGAACGAAAACCAGATCATTTATTGGAAAATCGGTCTCTCGTTTCCGAAAAATAATTACGCTTGCACATGCCAAATCAATCTAGTATCAGATGCAAACAAATACCACCACTGATACTAGGAATAGGTAAAAAATAAAAATATGGCTAATATTACCCCATTTAAAGGCATCCGTTACAATCCCGAAAAAATCAAAAACCTCGCAGATGTATATACACCCCCGTATGATGTGATTTCAAAAACCGAGCAGCAATATTTCTATGACCGGCACCCGAATAATATTATCCGTTTGATCTTGGGGATAACCACGGCAAACGACACGGACACCGACAATCCACATACCCGTGCGTCGAATTATTTTAACGCGTGGCTTTCAGACAATATTCTTTTGCAGGGCCCTTCGCCGGCCATTTATTTAACATCCGTCCAATTTTCGACAAACAACCATGATTCTGTGACACGCTATGGTATGATTGTCCTGGCCGGTTTAGAACCGTTTGAAAAAGGGATCATTCTGCCCCATGAAAAAACTTTTTCCAAGGTAAAGTCTGAAAGACTCAACTTGATGAAAGCCTGCCATGCCAACTTCAGCCCGATTTTTTCCCTTTATTCGGATCAGAAAAACACCATCTTAAAGCGACTAAAAGAACAGGCCGCCAAACAATTACCGGATATGGATTTTATCGATTATAAAGGCTTACGCCACGGACTTTGGCGGATCACCGAGGAACCGGTCCTCCGGTTTGTTGGTGACGCAATGGCGGATAAAACCTTGTTTATTGCCGACGGCCATCATCGGTATGAAACCGCATTGAATTACAGGTCCTGGTTATCAAAGGGTGACCCTGACTTTTCAGCCCGGCATCCGGCAAATTTTGTCATGATGTATCTGAGCTGCATGGATGAACCGGGATTGACCATCCTCCCCGCGCATCGGATGTTGAAGGGGTTCGATAATTCGACGCTGGATTCATTCGTCCGGAAAGCTGAAAAATATTTTGATATAACCACTCTCACCTTCAATGAAAACGACAAAAAAGAGATCCGGAATAAATTCCTCCGTTCTCTTGAGGCCAACAGCTCAGAAAAAACCATCGGCATTTGCATTAAACATCATTCCGAATTTTACCTGCTGAAGACAAAGCCGAAAGTTATGGAACAGCTCTTTTCCAATGAGCTTTCCGAATCTTTAATCAACTTAGATGTTACGGTTTTAACCCGCCTCGTTTTTATGGAAATCCTCGGGCTTGATCAGGAAATGCTGGATAATGAAAAAATGATCAGTTATACCAGCAAGGCGGAAGAGGCCATTGATGCAGTTGCTTCAAATAGTTGTGATATCGCCTTCATTTTAAACCCAACAAAAATCGAACAGGTAAAGCGCGTAGCCGAAGAAGGGTTGATTATGCCGCGAAAAGCAACCTATTTTTATCCAAAAGTCATCGTCGGGCAGGTGATGCACAAATTGTTTTGTAAACCAGGTCCAATCGGTTAATCTGGATTATACATCTTTTCAACCTCATCGGTATAGGAACCGTCATTTTTATAAATACAAAGCGGCGGTTCAATCTTAACATCAGACCCGGCGCCCTTGACCCCTTCGACCAGCATTAATTTTGCCGGGGAATCTCTATGCGGATGGACCATCCGAACCCATTTAGGCTCAATACCGGAAGATCGCATCCGGTAGATAAGGTCCGTCATTCGTTCGGCCGGATAAATCATGACCAGCCTCCCGGAAACCTTTAGTAATCGCCGGGCGGCGTTAACGATATCGTCCAAGGTTGCTTTGATTTCATGCCTGGCTATGGCCCGTTGTTGATTCGGATTTTTCCTTCCGGAATCCAGCCGCCAATAAGGGGGATTGCTGACCATCAGATCGGCCGGTTCTTTTATCGAGTCAACCGTTAAGGCTCTCACGTCTTTTAAAATAATTTCAATCCGGCCCTCCATATGATTTTTTGAAATATTGAATAAGGCCAATCGGGCGAGTTCTTCCTGGACTTCAACACCATAAATCGTAACGTCCGGATTTCGAAATGCAAGAACGAGCGGGATGATGCCGCAACCGGTCCCTATATCGACAATACGGTCACCGCACCGAGGTTCAATATGGGCGGCCAACAAAATCGCATCAATAGAAAATCGATATCCAAATCGTCCCTGTCTGATTGTAATCTCGCCGTTAAAAAGGGGATCGGTTGTAAATTCATCCATATTATAAAGGTCCGATCTTAAATTTAATCTCTTCAACCAAGTCCGCCCCGAGTTTTTCGTTGACCTTCCCGATAATATCCTTTTTTAGAAATTGTAATTCCTGCGTCCATACGGAACTGGTAACATGCACTAATAAAATCTTCCCTTTAAACGCCGCCGGGCGCGTATTTTCCGCAATCACCGGTCCCACCGCCATCTCCCAGATATTCCAGACTTGTATAAGACCATAATCAGCGGATTTCTGAAAGTCGGCCAACACTTTCTTCAATACCGTTCCGATATCTTCAAATCCTTTGATTTTTTTTTTCTTTTCCATAACAAATATACGCCAGTTTTGCGCCCTGAAATTGCGGTAACGCGCTTGCTTTACGGTCCGCCCCTTAAGGGTTTGCCATTATCTTAGGGTGCGAAACTTGAGAAGCGTATATTTAAACATAAATCGACGGGTCAATCAAAGACTTTCCATCCGCCTGCCTTAGACTTTGCCGAACAACAGTCGTTTTATGCTTGACTTGAAGAAGCGGGTAAATTATATGTATATTTATATGTAACCCATAAGCAATGTACTGAAAAATAAATCTGTCATTATAATATTCTTCATCATGTCATTCTTCACTCCTCGACTTTCCGTATCAATCGTGACAAGTGATGATGAAACACAGCTAACGGTTAACCGATAGAGAATTTTATAGGAAAAAACAATGAACTGGGATTGGGATAAACTAAAAGCTAAACAGGAAAAGCATGGGCCGGGGCAGATGCCACCCCAAATGGATGAACTGATTAACAAATTTAAAAAATTTAAGTTGCCGGACGGCCCCCTGGTCATTATTTTAATTATCATCATCTTTTTAGGCATTTCGACTTTTTTTACCGTTGCCGTCGATGAGGTGGGGATCGTTCAACGGTTCGGGAAATATGTCCGTACCAGTCAACCGGGCCTAAACTTCAAACTGCCGTCCGGAATAGAAAAGGTCACCAAGGTTAAAATCAGGCGAGTATACAAGGAAGAATTCGGTTTTCGCACCATCCGGGGAAGGGAGCGGTCCGAATTTTTCTCCGAAGCTGAGAATGAGAGCGTTTCTCTGATGCTAACCGGTGATTTAAACGTGGCTGTGGTTCCGTGGATCGTTCAGTACCGAGTGAAGGACCCATATAACTATCTGTTCAAGGTACAGAATGCTCAACGGCTTTTAAGAGACCTGTCCGAGGCCGCCATGAGATTGGTGGTGGGTGACAGGAGTATTAACGAAGTCATCAGCAAACGTGATGAAATCTCCGTAGAAGCCAAAACCGTCTTGCAGGCCGAGCTGGACCATGCGGAAACCGGTATTCACGTGGTCACCATTGAGATGAAAAAAACCAATGTGCCGGGACCGGTCCAGCAGTCATTTAACGAGGTTAATCAGGCGACCCAGGAGAAAGAGCAAATGATTTACCAGGCCCGGGAAGATTATAATAAGGCCATTCCGACGGCCAGAGGTGAGGCGGAAAGAACCATAAAGGCAGCCGAAGGATACGCCCTTGACCGCGTCAATCGGGCCAAGGGTGATGTGGCAAGATTTACGGAAGTGTATAAGGAATATGCCAAGGCAAAAGATGTTACCAAACGCAGAATGTATCTGGAAATGATCAAGGATGTGTTTCCCAAATTGGGACAAAAATATATCGTGGATTCGGATCAAAAAAACCTTTTACCATTGCTTAACCTTGGACAACAACAAAACGGTGCGGGAAAATGAAACCTAAAGGAATAATAATATTAATTATCATCGCCGTCGTGCTCATTATCGGGTATTCCTCGGCTTATGTTGTCGATGAAAGAGAACAGGTGGTGGTTACCCAATTTGGGAAAGTGATTGGCTCGCCAAAATATGAACCGGGTCTGTATTTTAAAATTCCGATTATTCAGAATGCCACCTATTTCCCCAAAAACCTCTTGGAATGGGACGGAGACCCGGGACAAATTCCAACGCTGGAAAAAACTTATATTTGGGTCGATTCATTTGCCAGATGGAAAATTGTGGACCCGGTCAAATTTTTTCAGACGGTCAACAATACCGTCAGTGCTCAAGGGCGTCTCGATGATATTATTGACCCTGCGGTGAGGAACTTTATTACCTCCAATCGCCTGATTGAAACGGTTCGGAACAGTAACCGTGAATTGGATACGTTTGAAATCGGAAGGGAAGGCGAAATCGAAGATCAACGCTCAGGATTTACGGTTACAACCGGCAGGGCAAAAATAACCCAAGGGATATTAACGCAGGCTCAGCCCAAACTAACCGCTTTCGGCATTGAACTGGTGGATGTAAAGATTAAACGCATCAATTATGTAGAACAGGTCAGAAAATCCGTCTATGGCAGGATGGTCGCGGAACGAAATCAGATTGCAGAAAAATTCCGCTCCGAAGGAAAAGGAGAATCTCGCAAGATACTCGGTTCAAAAGAACGAGACCTAAAACAGATCACTTCTGAGGCTTACCGAAAGGCTCAGGAAATTAAGGGTAAGGCCGATGCCGAAGCCACAAAAATATATGCTGATGCTTTTGGGATTGACCCTGAATTTTATTCCTTTACCAAAACACTTGAAATTTATAGTAGTTCGCTGGACAAAGAGAGCTCACTGATCATCTCGACCGAATCTGAGTTTTTAAAGTACTTAAAGGGATATGAGGGGAATTAAATTTCTCTTTTTATTCGAAATGATACCAGCAAAAAATCGGCGAACTGCCCTTAATGGGCCGTTCGCCGGTTTTTTTTATACTTTACTCTTTAACCCTCAATCCATTATGGTAATAAAAATTAAAAAAGCACCGGGACTTTTTTTTAGTCCGGTGCTTTTCTTACTATAATAGATAGAGGGTATGCTTATTTGCCTTTTCTTCGTTGATGGCGCGTACGGGCTAACAGCTTCCGGTGTTTATGTTTACGCATTTTTTTTCTCCGCTTTTTAACAACACTACCCAACAGATCACCCCCAATCATTTTGTTTAATTTTTTATTGAGGTTGTTGCTAACATTATTTTTATTTATTTGTCTACAATTTTTTTTAAAATTACTTAAGTTGCGCACCTAAAAGTAACGCAAATCCTTTAAGGAGCGGTACGTGAACCAGCAATGCGAGCGAATTCCCCGTAGCTTGCTGCGGGGAGGCTTTAATCATATTTTTAAAGAAAAAACCCGGACAATCTGATGGCGCATTAAAGACGGCCCCATAACCAAACCATAATGTAACCGTAATGAAGTTCAACACAGAATTTTTAGCTTTTATGACATCGTCAATTTTAACTGTTGTTAGCACGTCAATTTTAAACGGTTGATATGACCCAATAGGTATGTTAAAAAATGTGATAAGGGTCTCAATCCGGCATTGCGGGACTAAACCGGTTAATCAGATCAACTAAAATAAAAGTATGGACAAACTTGAAACATTTAACGCTTCACAGATCAGCGTCATCAATAATTCGGTTCAACTCGCCGAAGAACTGGTCGGCAACTTTTATAAGTTATCGTCCAGTCAGTGGTTGAGAAAAAAATATGACATCAAAACCCTGGCTGATCTTTCTCCGGATGAAATCGTCCATGGCCCTTTTGCGCAAATTTTACACTACAAAGGTCAGCCTAAGGGTTCCTCACTAGAATCCAAATCCTATGATTTTTACAAAATATGCCTTCAGGATCATTCAGTCCTCTCGGTATTAGAAAGATTCCCCAAAATAGAGCTTTCTCCTTTCTCTCTTTATATCATTATTCACGAACTCGTCCATGTTGTAAGATTCGGTAAATTCCTTCAGATTTTTTACGCTTCATCTGAAGAAAAAATTACCGAGGAAAAACGGGTTCACGAAAAGACCCGACAAATCCTGAAAAACATAAAATTGATCGGTCTCAACGAGGTCTTAGACTATTATCACCAATGGGCAATTCCCTTTGATGATATTAAAAGTCGTTAAAGAATTTTTTTCACCTCTTGACAAATACATTAATTTGACTATATTAATTCAGATTTAATTGTTCAGGACTGAACATAATGTTAGGGCCGGGAGGATCTTAAATGCCAATCTATGAGTATGAGTGTAAAAATTGCGGCACAGTTCTCGAAGCATTTCAAAGTTTTTCGGAAAAACCCTTGAAGAAATGTAAAAAATGTTCCGGCAAACTTCATAAAATTATCTCCCAAAGCACCTTTCACTTAAAGGGAACCGGATGGTACGTAACGGACTATTCCGGCAAATCCCACCAGCCATCTGCTCAACAAAATAAAAATGAGGATTCGTCCTCATCAAAAAATAAAGGCGAAACCACTAAAGCAGAGAGTAAACCCGGCAAAGCCGACGATTAACCATAAAATACCAGTAGCATCAAAATCTATAAAACAGTTTTATAAATCTAAAACGGTTTTTAGAGCCTCCTTGCGGTTTTGCTCGATCAAGAAAGGAAAGCTTCCGCCCGAAATCAATTATTTAACTTTAATCTAATTATGGTGTTGCCTGATTTTTACCAACTCGGGGCAGCATCATTTTCTGATAGACGGTCAGCGAAAAAAAATTACCCGGCTCTCTTTACAAACTCAAAATTATGATTATTTTGACTCAACTAAATTTTAACTGTACAAACCGTCAGAAATCCAGGGGCACGCGAAATCTTTGAAAAATCATCATAACAAGGTTTTTCGCTAAATTCATAATCAAAGCTTCAACTTTAAATTAAATACCAATATGTCTTACTAGAAAAGGAGAAAAAAAACAATGAAACTCAGACCATTGCATGATCGAATTTTAGTTCAGCGGGTTGAAGAAGAAACCGAAACCAAGGGAGGTATCATCATCCCGGATACCGCCAAGGAAAAACCGGCAGAAGGTAAGATTGTCGCCGCAGGCAACGGAAAAATCGGCGATGACGGCAAACGCATTGCGCTTGAAGTGAAAAAAGGTGACCGAATACTATTCGGAAAGTATGCCGGAACAGAGGTTAAAATCGAAGGAGATGAATATCTCATAATGCGCGAAGATGATGTTCTCGGCATTATCGAATAATCACTTTTTTAATTAAATTAATCCCAACAGATATGGAGGAAAGTTAAGATGCCAAAAATAATTATCTATGATACCAAAGCGCGGGAAGCAATGCTAAACGGTATAAAAAAACTTGCTGATGCCGTTGTCGTAACCCTTGGCCCAAAAGGTAGAAATGTCCTGATCGACAAATCCTGGGGTTCACCCACGGTAACCAAAGACGGCGTAACCGTCGCCAAAGAAATTGAATTGGAAGACAAATTTGAAAATATGGGCGCCCAAATGGTAAAAGAGGTCGCCAGCAAGACCAGCGATATGGCCGGGGACGGCACCACAACCGCCACCATACTGGCCAAATCAATTTACGAAGAGGGCCAGAAGCTCGTTGCGGCCGGGAATAACCCCATGGCCATTAAACGTGGCATTGACAAGGCCATTGAAATCACTGTCAAAGAACTCCACCGACTGAGCAAGCCGACAAAAAACCAGAGGGAAATTGCCCAGGTCGGCACCATTTCAGCCAATAATGACGAAACCATTGGTAACATTATCGCCGAAGCGATGAATAAAGTCGGCAAAGAAGGCGTCATCACGGTTGAAGAAGCCAAAAGCATGGATACCACCCTGGAAGTTGTGGAAGGGATGCAGTTCGATCGCGGTTATCTTTCTCCCTACTTTGTTACTGATCCGGAAAAAATGGTAACTGCTTTAGAAGAGCCGTATATCTTGATCAATGAAAAGAAGATCAGCAATATGAAGGATCTTCTTCCCATCCTGGCACAAATTGCCAAGATGGGCAAACCTTTACTGATCATTGCAGAAGATGTTGACGGTGAAGCCTTAGCGACACTGGTAGTGAACAAACTCAGAGGAACCCTGAACGTGGCAGCAGTTAAGGCTCCCGGATTTGGTGACCGAAGAAAATCCATGCTGGAAGACCTCGCTATCCTGACGGGCGGACAGGTGGTTTCTGAAGACCTGGGAATCAAATTGGAAAATATCGCCATATCGGACTTAGGCAGTGCCAAGCGTATCAATATCGACAAGGAAAATACCACCATTGTTGACGGTGCCGGTAGTCGAACCGCGCTGGAAGGTCGCGTCAAACAAATACGTGCCCAAATTGATGAAACCACTTCAGACTACGATCGTGAAAAACTCCAGGAAAGACTGGCCAAACTGATCGGTGGTGTTGCCGTGATTAACGTGGGTGCCGCTACCGAAACTGAAATGAAAGAGAAAAAAGCCAGAGTAGAAGACGCATTGAACGCCACACGTGCGGCTGTGGAAGAAGGTATCGTTGCCGGTGGCGGAGTTGCTTTGGTTCGCTGCCTGGAGGCGCTGGATAAAATTAAAATCAAGGCAGACCAGAAACTGGGCGTTAAAGTCGTGATGCGTGCTATTGAAGAACCGCTCCGACAGATTGCCAACAATGCGGGCTATGAAGGTTCAGTAGTGATTGACAAAGTGAAAAACAATGAAGGGGCATATGGATACAACGCCGAAACGAACACCTATGAGGATCTGATCAAAGCGGGCGTTATCGATCCGACAAAGGTTGTTCGGTTTGCGCTTCAAAACGCAGGCAGCGTCGCTTCATTGATGTTAACGACGGAAGCCATGGTCGCGGACAAGCCCGAAGAAAAACCTGATCCCATGGCTGGTATGGGCGGCGGCGGCGGCGGCGGCATGGGTGGTGGAATGGGCGGTATGGGCGGCATGGGCGGCATGATGTAACGGCCCCCTGAGCATAACAGCTTGATTTATAACACCTGTTCTAAAAAAAGCCCTCATCGGTCCGGATGAGGGCTTTTTATTTTGACGATCATAGACACCTGCAGAATTTAAGATTACGGGATACGGATTATGGTATGCTTTCTTATAATATGCAAAAAAATTGAGAACTTGACAACTTACTATAATTTGGGTTATTAAGAAACGTAATCATCACACGGCTTAACCACCCTAAACAGTCGGAGTATCTCATGAAAACGAGCAAAGCACAATTTTTAACAAAAAGATCCGTACTCCCTTTAAATTCAGTGTACAACACCTTCAAACCAATCGTATGTCTATGCATTTTTATCATCTTTGCAACCTCTCCGTTTTCCCTGTTTGCCGATGAAAACAGTGAAACCATCGAGCAAGAGGCCGGCTTTTACTATACGGTTAAAAAGGGAGACACACTCTGGAATCTTTCTGAGCGATTCTCTGACTCGCCCTGGCTGTGGCCTGATTTATGGAAAGAAAACAGCCAGATTGCAAATCCGCATTGGATTTACCCCGGAAACCGTGTCCGTCTGTTTCACAAGGAATGGGTAAAAAAATTCGAAAAACCCGTGGAACAAGCGGCCGTGGAACCGGAAAAAGAACCGGTATATTATTTTTACAGAGATATGGATACGGTTGGTTTTATCAAAAAAGAGGCGGTTGCCGCCAGTGCCGTCATTTTTAAAGAAAAAGATAATAAACTACTGATAAGCGAGGGTGATCTGGTTTATTTAAGAAAAGAAACGGAAAACGACTTTATACCCGGAAGCCGGTACACCATTTATCGGACATTAAAACCGATTAAGGACAACAAAACAGGGGACTATATCGGAATCCAGCATTATATTACGGGAATCGTCGAAATCTTAAAAGAAGAACCTCAGTTTGCAATCGGGAAAGTCATTAAATCATTTCGGGCCATTCAAATTAATGACAAATTAATGCCTTACATCCGGCGATCCCCTAGAATTCCTTTGACCCAAAGTACAAAAGGAGTTTTAGGAAATATTATCGTATCCGAAGAACATCAAGATTTGTTTGGGGATCATTCCATCGCTTTTATCGACAAGGGCATAAAAGAAGGCATTAAACCGGGCCAATTCTATCGCCTGTTTTACCAGGATAAAGCTACTCTCAATCCGGGAGCCAAGAAAAAAGTTTTGCTGAGCCCTTATGAATTCGGGGAACTGCTCGTTCTGCATACGGAAGAAACTACATCCACGGTAATTATTACGAACTCACAGGACCCTGTCAACCCCAATGCTAAGATTCGGTCATTGCAGGAATAGCGCGCTATTTTGAGGATTTAAAGCCTCCCCGCAGCAAGCTACGGGGAATGTGCTCGCATTGCTTGTTCAAAAGAGCGAAAACGAAGCTCCGGGCCAAAAGATGCCGTTTATGGATGGGCACTAGTTAGTATTCCTGCCGTCGACTCATCTCTTTTCGGGATTTGCCCGCCCACTCCATTATCCGCTGGATGTTCTCCACATAAACGGAAGATTTGCTAAAACTTAAAAACTGCTCTTGTTTCGCCATGATATCCTCAATAAGCGGTATGTCATTTGAAATCCCGTTTCGTCCCAGCCCGCGAATGATCACCTTGAGGAGTTGCAGGAGGCTCGAAATATTCTGCCGGCTTTTCGGCAACCGGTAAACATCCGAATCCGGATTCCCGTAATCTTTTATGGCGCTGCGGATCACTGAAACAGCGGTAACCCCGCCGATAAGAGATAAGAAAATATAGATTTCCCTTTCCAGTGAAAATAAATATCGAATCGGCATTTGTTCTTGCACATCCGTTTCCGAACCGAGTCCGGCAACCAGGTTTTTATGGATAGTTCTGACTTTTTCAAAAAATTTTTCCCGATTCCGGGTAATGATGTCTATGGCAAATGCAACATTATCCCTGGCCAATCCGTCTTTAACCAATAACACCTCTTCCGGCGTAATCTCGATATCTAAGTTTAATTCCTTATTATACTTTCTCAGCAACAAATTCGAAAGCATAATTGAGTTCCGATCTGAAAAACTGACCGATTTAGAGTTCTGAAAAAAATCATCCAGAAGGATGCTCATGGCTTTTTGGGGCTGCTGCAACCGAGAGATCAGCAATTGCAATGAATTTAGAAAAGCCACACGATCGTTTCGACTCACCGTTTCTTTGAGATAATGCAGTAAAAATTCAAAAACCTTTTTTTCATATCGGGCAAACTCCGGAATATTTTGTTCAAAGGCCGCTCTTCGAAAACGCCCTTCAGCGTCAAAACAGTCCTTAAGCAGTCTGATAAGATTTCTTGCAGCCTGGATGGTAATGTCAAAATCTTTTGATAGGGTTTCGTAGTCTTGCGTGGTAAAATCGATTAACCCTTTTAGCATGGACTTCATTTTTTTCTTTGTCTGGGATCGAGCCTTAAAAAAACCGATCAGCTTAATCAGTCTTGAGTGGATTTTATCAGACAGGGTTTTCTCTTTTTCTCCGATTTTTGTTTTCAGCACTGTTCCATCAATGAACAGGTCGTCAAACACATCGTCACTAACCACATCAAGACGCATCTCAATGTTTCCAATAACCTCTTGCTCAACCGCTTCGCTTTCGCTTCTCTCGTCAAGGGTTTTCAAAAAGTCAGAGGCCAAGTGGAGCCGCTCCCCAAGGTCCCGGGTATCTATGGTTTTAAAATCATCACCGTATACGCTATTCAACACCCGGGCCGCTTTTTGAGGCGATTCACCGAAGCGATCCATCACCAAACGATTAACCTGGATTCTTTCCCGGGTAATCTCCTTTTCATCCCTACCCTGCATCAACCACTGAACGTTGTTAACTTCTATAAGCGGTTGTATGAGCTTTCCTTTTAGATTCTTGATTTTAAAGAGTGCGGAAAAAACATTGACGAACTGGGTGGGTGCTATGTTATCGGCAGACCGTTGCATCCAATCATCTACTTTTTGAACCAGTGAATGCACGAATTCGGGTTTTAATCCATTTAGGCCGGCCAACATTGTGAGATTCAAATCAGATCGGTTCATTTCGTTGAACATTATCGGACAAAATTTTTGGGCGCCCTTGTAAAAAAATAAAATCGGAGAATTGGTTTTTCGTGCCGCCTCATAACGAGACAAAATCTGAAGGCAGGCAAATAAATGTTCGGGATCATCTGAATTATCGACCGGGAGTCTGATATAGAGATTGTTGATACGATTATCGGAAAACAGGTTAAACGCCTGGGTAATGCGACCTGAGAGATAAGCCATGTCAGGCCCTCTCCGTTTAACAATATTCTGAACCATATCAATATCAACAGCGATGTCCCCAAACATCACATGGTAATCTATTTTACCCGTAAGGGTGGACCGCTTGGGCACACCGCGATATCTTATAAGAACGGATCCGTCATGAATCGGCCGCTTGGAAATCTTGCTAAAAACCGAAAAAAGCTCGTTAAAGGTCCTATTTTCAGACAACGCACCCTCCAACAAGCGTCCATCCGATAGAAAGGAGCCGATCAGGTGAACCATATCCACCAAGAGAATTCGCCATATATCGAGCTGTTCCTCTTCCCTATCCAAACTGTCACTCATCTGATCGGAAGTTCTGGGAACCAGCCGTGATCTCAAGTCTGTATCAATTCCGCCGAGTTCCCTGAAAAATCGCTCCGCTTCTTCATCGAGTATGATGTCATCTGGCATCTTATCCAACCGCCCATATAAAAATTAATGTTTAAGATCTCAGTATAAGACCATTGCAAAACGCCCCTTTTTGCCCAATCCCGGCGTCAACACTTTTATCCCGGTGCATGACACCGGGTTTTTAGACAATTGTCTCTATAATAACTTTTAGGACATTGTTCAATTAATTTTTCGCCACAGTGGGCTCAAAAATTATAGAGGAACCAGATAGGGTGAGCCGGTTTGCCTGCCGGATCTCTTTCTGCTTATTTCGAAAAGATGTAAGAAATCTAATCAACTTAACAGCTAATCGGCTTATTATCCTTAATCCACAATGTTTCGGAAACCGCTCAATTGCTTTTTATTTGACAACCATATTAGTATTCAATAAAATATGAAGATCATTCGCAATCCCCCCATGCGGGACGGGATATCTTCCTCCGATTTAAACTTTATACGAAAACCGCCCCAAGTTTAGTGTGGAGATGAAAACATGAAACGAGTAAAAACGACGGTCTTGGTAACAGCGATTCTATGTATAATCTATGGCCTGTTCTCGGTCCTTCCCATGCTTTGCAAGGCCGAAGAGGGTAAAATTATTAAGGTCGAGGATGTCGGTGGCAGCGTCTCCGGCAACTTTGCAATAAATCCGTCTGAATTGTCAATTGAAAAAGGTATGATCGTTATTTGGTTAAATACAATTAAAGATCAGGAAATCCATATTATATTTGAAGATGCCAAGCGTTTACAGACCGGAACCACAGATCCCATGGGATTTGTTCAGGATGCCAAGGGCTCTTTTTCGGCCAAATATATGCCATTTATCGCCACATCCAGCCTTCGATTTGTTAAATCCGGTACTTATCGATATTTCGTAAAATCACAGAATGGTAAGATTTCCGCCGCCGGTAAAATTATCGTCCTTTAATGTTCCTGTTCGAAAAGACGGTGACGCACTGAGGTCGCCAAGGTACCCGGCTCGCAAGGCGCGAGTGGGAAAAATATCATATGTGTTTAATTTAATGCGGCCTCGGCCAACCGGTTAATTTTAAATTCTTTGATCCGCCCGTCAATATAAAGTTCTATCGGTGAATGATCATCCAGAAGCCGTTTCAATAATTCCTTATTAATGTTTGCTTTTAACGGACCGGCAGCCCAAGCGGCGAATCCACGCTTATGGGCATCAACCGATGACATAAACGGGTTCAGGTGCGCGGCGGTGGATTTTACTAAACCGGGCCGCGCATGGCTAAGCCTGCCGACTCCCCATAGAACACCTCTTTGCAGCATTTCATGTTCCAGGTAGTTCTGGTCTTTAACGATATAGGACAGCAGTATGTTGTGAAATTCTTTAGCAATGGTTTCATTTTGGGCCATAATTTCTCCCATGGCCTCGGCAGATCCCCATCCGATACCACCGGACTCATCATTCAAATTCCACATTAGGCGGCGCATTACCACACGGGCCGACTCCAAATTTTGTTTGGCTAAATTATCGACCACCATACCCATGGTCGTAACCGCCCGCCATTTAAGCAGCTCATTTTGGCTGTAAAAAAAAGAAAACAGGGGATTGATTACCTGTCGACCGGGCATTTTTAATGTTTGGCGGATGTTTTGATCATATTCGGCTTGGAGGAGAAGTTCTCTGATTTTCTTCTTTAAATGCCGCATACTGTTATTCTTCCCAGTAGATACAGTCTGCCGGACAATTCTTTATGGCGTCATCCACATCTGATTCCGGGTAATTGTCTAGTTGCGCCACCTCTATAAAGTCGGCGTCATTTAACCTGAAAACCGACGGACAAACCGCTGTACAAACTTCACAACTAATGCAATCACTGAGCTCAATGACCGGCATTTTCATCTTTGCAATCCACCAATGGCTTTGAAAAAGAGCCCGTCATTCCTCAACGGCTTACTCCTCTATTTCAAAATCTTCCTTTGAAGCACCGCACACCGGACAAACCCAATCATCAGGCAAATCTACAAAAGCGGTTCCGATTTCAATACCGTTTTCCGGATCCCCTTCCTCAGGGTCGTAAACATAACCGCAAATTGAGCAAACATATTTATCCATGAGTCACCTCCAAATTCAAATTAAGTTAAAGTATAGAGCAAAGGGTAAACCCGATTAAAGCGGGCCGACATCTTCCTTGTATCTGCGGCAAACTTGAAAATCGCTCAGATTAGGTTAAAGTCAAATCCTTTAGCCAAAATATCATCTTTTATCGGTGATACATCTTTTTGTTCCGACATCGCTTTGACAACTTTATTAAAGCCGGTAGTATCTCCCAACATGATACAGCCGACAATCTTATTTTCTTCAAAAATAATCTTCTTATACAGCTTTTCTTCCTTTACTACTCTGGATTCCATTTGATGATCCACATCAATATTACCGGCAGATGCCAGATCAACGCCTACTACTTTTAACTTGTTGGACATGGTAGTCCCGGCATACAGTGTGGATCGGCCTGTCATATTGACCCCGGCTACCTCCCCTTGCTCTGCAGCTGCAGGCCAAATACCGTACGGTGCCCCTTTAAATTCGGCTACATCTCCGGCTGCAAAAATATCCAGCTGGTTTGTTTTCAAATTGTTATCTACTTTAATACCCTTGTCTACATCAAGTCCCAAAAGTTCGGCCAGTTCCATATTGGGACGCACACCCGCCGATATAATAACCATCTGGCCGGGCAATAAGTCTCCGTCCTCCAGCAGAACGCCTTCAACGTGTGTGTTTCCGATAATTTCCTGGGTCCTGGCATCCAACCTGAAAGAAAACCCCATCTTCTCCATAATGTTTTGGAGTTCTTTCGCACCGTCCACATCCAATTGCCGGGGCAAAAGTCTTGGGAAAAATTCCACCACCGTAACTGTCTTCCCTATTTTTCGTAAGGCATTCCCAGATTCAAGTCCCAGCAGTCCGCCACCGATCAGAACAACTTCTTGAACGTTTTGAGTATAGGCCAATATATCACGGGCGTCTTTGACGTTTCGAAGCGTAAAGGCACCTTTTCTTTCTAACCCTTTGATGGGCGGTAAAAATGAATGGCTCCCGGCTGCGATCAAAAGAACATCATATGAAAATTTTTGATCATTATCCGCAATCAGAACCTTGTCTTTCGCATCTGCCCCTATAATCCGAGTGTTTAGTTTAAGGTCAATCCGCAGGTTAGTGTACCAGTTTTCCTTTTTAATGACCAATCGTTCTTCCGAAATTTCATTTGCAATATACTCCGGCAACCGGATTCTAGAATAAAACGGAAAATCTTCATCTGTTATTATGATAATATTGCCGTTATCATCAAGTTTGCGAATATGTTCCGCCGCTGTGGTGCCGGCAACACCGTTTCCAACAATAAGATAATCTGTCATGGTTATGATACCTCGCTGATAAGATCAATTACTCTTTTTTCAGTTTCATCCCTGACCTTGCGCATGAAATCCGGTGACTTTTCGGAAGGATCGGGTAAATCCCAGTCAATCATTTTTGCGCCCGGTACAAACGGACAGTTTTCTTTACATCCCATGGTGACAATCATATCCGGCTTTGTTTCCGATATTGTCGCTTCCAGTGCTTTTGGAATGCGAAACGCCATGTCGATTCCGTTTTCCTGCATCACCTCAGCCATTGTGGGGTTCACTCTATTAATGGGTTCACTCCCGGCACTATATGATTCTATTTTATCACCTGCCAATTGTTGGGCAAAAGCACTCGCCATCTGACTGCGGCAGGCATTCTCACGACAGACAAATAAAATCTTCTTTCGGTTAATAAGCGGCGCCATAAGTTTCTCCACTTTTCTTTTAACATCATCCAATACCGTGGGATGGTTTTCCATGTCACCGGATTTTTCAATCTGCCGATAGGTCAGGCTGCCATCGAAGCCGGCACCAACAGCATCAAAAAAATACTTTATCGTCAAATTGACGCTTTCAAATAGTTTTTTTCCTTTTGTCGCACCCAGGGATAGGAAAAACCCACGCCGCCACTTCCGATTGGGATCCGTTAGATTAAGTCTGTATTTCCTTGCCCATAGCGTTTGACTCCTGTCAATCAGTGCCTTTAATTGCGCGGTAGTACTGTAAAAAAAAATGGGAGTTGCTGCCACGATAACGTCCGCTTGGCGTAACAGCGGGTAAATCTCGGTTTCCATATCATCATGAATGGGGCAAAATCCCTTTTTCTCACAAACCATATATTCTTTACACGAAACAATGTTCTTTTTATCCACCTGCACCACATGGGTGTTGGCGCCTAATCTTTCTGCTTCTTTCATGAAGGTGGTCAATAAAAAGTTCGTATTGCCCTTTGCTCTGGGACTACCCTGTAATCCAAGTACCAGCATGCGACACAACTCCTTTTCCGGATGGACATTATGGGGTGACCGAACGAAAACTAGATCATTTTTTTAAGTTCAAGGCGGGCGAAAATCTTAACCGACAGGCACTATTTATGGTGACATTTTGAACAGGCGGTGGGACCTGTCTTTTCCCCGGCATTTTTCATTTCCCGGTGGCACTTTTTACAATGCCCGTTCATAACTTGCTTTTTTTTAAGCTCGCCGGCCTGAATAAGCTCC
>JAUXEW010000165.1 GCA_030620375.1 Desulfobacteraceae bacterium
CGACATGATACGCCCTTCTTGTCAGAAGGCCCTTAATCTCTTGCGTAAAAAGTTGGAGATCACCACTGATTAAAAGCACGTTCGCCATACATGTATCAATTGAGCATGTTTTGATGGAATCCGGTTTCAACGTTTGCATTTTATGTATTTTTAGCGGATAAATACAGGTCTTTAATTTTACGTTTTATCAGTTTTCCTGTCGGGGTCCGGGGAAGATTGGAATCGAAATCGATGCTCCTGGGACATTTAACATGGGACATCCGTTCCCGACAATATGCCATCAGTTCCTCTGCAAGGGCTTCATTTGCATCATTCATGTTCACCGGTTGAATAACGGCCTTTATTTCTTCGCCGAATTCCGGGTGGGGTATCCCGAAAACGGCAACATCAGATACTTTAGGGTGTAGAATAAGCAAATTTTCGATTTCCTGTGGATAAATATTAACACCTCCCGATATGATCATATTGGATTTGCGGTCGGTCAGGTATAAATATCCCTCCTCATCAACATATCCGATGTCACCTAGGGTGGACCAGCCGTTGGGGTTTCTTGATTCATTGGTTTTTTGTTTTTCCTTGAAGTATTTAAATTCCACGCCCCCTTCAATAAAAATCAAGCCGGGTTCACCGATCGGCATTTCTTCTCCGTCATCATTCAGGATATGAATTTTGCCCAGATAGCTTTTCCCAACGGATCCTTTATGGGACAGCCATTCTTCTGAAGTGATCATGACCAGGGTATTCCCCTCACTGGCCCCGTAATATTCAAAGATAATGGGACCCCACCACTTTATCATTTCTTCTTTTATTTCAACAGGGCATGGTGCGGCGGCATGAATAGCAAATTTCATGCTCGACATACTGTACCTTTTCCTGATATCATTAGGATGTTTTAACATTCGAATAAACATGGTCGGCACCCACTGGCTGTGACTTGCCTTGTATTGGTCTATCAGAGCCAAAGATTTTTCAGCATCAAATTTCTTCATTAGTACGACTGTTCCACCCATTGTCAGCGTCACGGTGCAAAACGCTAGAGGCGCCGCATGATACAACGGTGCCGGCGACAAATATATGGATTGGTCATCAATTTTATAAAGCGTTGCCAGCAGTTGCGAATTTCTTGGCAGCGCGCCGACCGCCACATCATCGGTTGCAGCTTTTATAACTCCTTTTGGCGTTCCGGTTGTTCCTGAAGTATACAACATGGGATGTCCCGCGATGGTATTTTCAGTCGGCTTGTTCGGGTGTTGTTCCAAAATGGCATGAAAGGATTCGAAATCCGCATGCTCACCCCCGACAACAACGCCATGCAATTTAAGCTTCTTTTTTAACCGGGCTCCGATCTCACATTTTTCCGGTGATACGATCAAAAGCATAGCCTCTGAATTTTCGAGTATATATTCAACTTCGCTTTCTTTTAAATGGGTGCTAACACATGTGTAAATCAATCCTGAATCAATTGCAGCAGCAACAACCTTTAAATAATGTTCATTATTTTCCATATAAACGGCAATATGATCTTTGGTCTTAAGGCCGATGGATTTGAAATACTGGACCAGTTTGTTAACATGTTCACTAAATTCCAACCACGTTACACGGGTGTCATCCTCCATGATAATGGCTGCTTTATGGGGTGCTTTTTTCGCAATTTCGGTGTGATGCGCCATATATATGTCTCCTGAAAACATTAAAATGTTTAGGCGGGTTTGATGCCGACCGTATTGCCCGGTCAAGCAACGCCCCAAGGACTAGAAAAATTTTAAGAGTGACGCATGGTAACAGGGTTTTGCAAAACCAGGCCAACAAAAGAGAGGTTGTAATATATACCTTTATGGACTATGTTCACTTTCTGATTTTACGAAATCCATTCCTTAATTTAAAATCCCCTTGGATGATTCTCCCAAAATTTTTCCAGTCCAAAATCATGGGCCACTACCTTAAAACAGTTGTATCCCACACCCGAGCTCACTCCACCACCTGGATGCATATAGGGTCCGCACAGGTATAGCCCTTCAATTTCTGTCCGGTATTGGCTTGCCTCGGGAAACGGTCGGTTATGCCCCGTCTGGTTCGGCATGTATGAGCCGTTTTGGAAGTCCCCTTCCATCAATCTCATTTCCAATTCCTGATCCAGAGGCGTATAAAAATAGTCCGCGATTACGTTATCCCGTGTCATGTTGGGGGCCCATTTTTCGAATCGTTGTATAAATTTATCGTTATAGGTCGCTTTCACTTCATCCCATTCTTCTATTGTTAAATCGCTGGCTTTGGGAGCGAAGAACCAGCCGGTCAGAGAATGTTTTCCCTTTGGCGCATAGTTTGGGTCCCACAGACTGTTCACCCAGGTTCCTGCACCGGCAATCCCGGGCATCCTTCCGGACACGCCGTCCCTGATATACTGCAGAATTTCTTCCGGTGTGTCAAAGCCGACGATCGTGTAGAAGGCCTTGTTCATGTCCGGGTTGTATTTAGCGCTCTTGTAATCAGGGGCTTCATGAAGTGCCAGAGCTGTGGATGCCAAAACATTTGAGTAACCGATTCTATAATTCTTGACCCGCCTTACCCATGTTTCGCTTAAATTTTCTTCTCCCACCATATCCAGCATGGTCGCTTTGATATCCGCGTTTGACGCAACGAGTTTCCTGGCCTTTATTTGGGTTCCGTCCTTGAGTTGAATTCCCGACGCTCTGCCATTATCCAACAAAACTTTCACCACTTCACAGTTTTCATAAAAATCCATCCCTTCCCTGACACCGGCCATCTCAAGGCCATGGGCCAGAGTATGGGTTCCCCCCACCATCATGCGCCAATTCAGACTGATCCAAAAATTTCCCATAATCATTGCGCCCAGACCTTCCATTTCCAGTGCAGGCCCAAACTCCTGAAGTATCCGGTACATCATTGTTTTAAATTCCGAACTCTCATAAAGATAGTCAATAACCGCTTTACAGGACGCAGTGATCAGATCCGACGGAATTCCAAGCATGGGGAAAAAGTCCCCTCGCCCTCCTGTAGTATCTTGTGGTGGGTTGTAATAATTGACAGCGATCACATCCTGCAGTTCCAGTATCTGTTTGCGTAATCCGACATAGGTATCCGCATCATGCTTTGAATACTGCGCAATTGATTCATGTGTTTTTTTAAAATTTTCCGGTTTTTCAACACTATACAACACAATTGGCGGCCTGCCGTCTGAAAAACCGATTGCCGCCTGGGCTTCGGGATAGATCATCCTGACACCGAGCTCCTCCAGTTTAAAATCGTGGTACGGCGGATGCCAGTCCATAAACTCACAAAAATTTGCGTGAAGATTGTGCAGAAAACCCGGTGCCGTACATTCTGAGGTACAGATGGCGCTTCCTTCCTCCCAGCGTCTCTCGAAAATCGCTGTTTCCATTCCGGCCCTTTGTAAATATGCGCCCAGTGTCAGCCCCATGCTTCCGCCCCCGATAATTATTGCATCGTATTCTTTTTTCATGTTCTATTCTCCATCTTGTTTGACTTAAGAAATGGTGATGGCCATTTAAAGCATCTAAATTTCTTCCCACCAGCGGTCCATGCCAAAGTCTTCGGCAATGGCCTTTAATGCGTTATAGGCCGGTCCGAAGGTTATAAAACCGTGGGGGTGAGTTGTGGACCCGCACAGATACAATCCGTCAATGGGAGTTTTATATTGTGACATCAACGGGGAAGGTCTGTTGCCCATCAGGTTTTCCTCGCTGATTTTGCCCATCATCCAGTCGCCGTTCACCATGTTAACGAGTTTTTCAGAGATATCCAGGGGCGTGTAGGGTTTTGCCTGTATAATGTCATCCCGGGTGAAATTATCACAGTATTTTTCCATTTTTAAGATGCATCGGTTGGTGTAAACATCTTTAAAAGACGTATTCCATGTTCCCGGTCCTTTTCCATCAACATCATACGGCACCCATACCCGAATTAATCCCGTTGCTTTCCCATCCGGAGCATCCGTCGAATCAAACATCGAATTGACGGCAACATTCAGCTTCGGATTAGCCGGCACCTTTTTATTTCTGATATCCTCCCAATCTTGATTAAAATCTTCCAGGCGTTCAAACCCCAAATTCAGCACCCAGGCATTGTTAATATCAGGGTCGAATTCGGCGGCTTTGTAGGTGGGTATTTTATCCATTGCCATATGAACCGAGAAAAAGGATCCGTCCTGATACTGGTAATTATCTATCTCCAATTGAATTTCTTTTGGAATCGCCGCATCTTCAGGCAGCATGTCGTTGAATGTCTGACCCAAATCAATACTGCTTGCGACTAGCTTGTCTGCATAAAATTCTTGATCATCGTAAGTTTGAACGCCAACCGCCTTTCCGTTTTCCACCAATATCTTCTGCACTGGCGAAGCCATCCTCAGGGTTATGTCGTATCGTCGCATTTTTCGCCACAAGGTATGGGCCAGTCGATGGGCACCGCCCAAACACAATCTCCAGTTGTCAATTTTTCCCAACATAAAAGGAAAGGAGATGGCCAGACCCACCACATCCGTAAAATACCCGCATATACTGGCATGAAATGCCAGCATGGCTTTGATTTTATCGTGCTCAAAATGCTTATCCAGAAAATCATTGATGGATATGGACCGCAAACGGGCCCTGAAGAATTCCGTCTTGTCTTCGACCTTCCAGATACTAAGCGCTTTTGTAATGTCATTGACATCAATGGGCGGCGCGTACATCAGCGTACCGATCATTAAGTCCTGAAACCCTTTGACCTCTTTATATAATCTCTGAAATGTGTCCGCATCTTTTTTGCTGAATCGGCTCATGGACGCATGGGTTTTTTTCATGTCCGTATGAATTGTCATCGCCGTTCCATCCTCAAAAATCGACCCCATTTGAACCGGCGGGTGGGCGTAGGAAACCCCGTCCCGACCTCCTACAAGCTCCAGGTCATCATACACCGGGCATAAGCCGACAAAAGTATGATAATTACTATGGAGATTATGATTAAATTCGACCCGGGTATACTGCTCGGTACATAACCCACCGCCTTCTTCCAGTCGTCTTTCCAGAACGAGCACTTTCCATCCGCTCTTACCCAGATACGTCGCCAACGCCATTCCGTTATGCCCTGCCCCAATAATAATGGCATCGTATTTCGTATTCTCCATAATTATATCTCCTTTTTTGCTTTGTTTACCAACTTGTTATCAGCAAGACTGTTTATCATAAGGGGGCATTCCTTTGGGCCAGTCCGTTAAATCAGAGGATTTAAACACGTCAAAAATGATATTGGCCAAATCGGCATTTTGCATCATCACCCGCATATCCCCCCGAATCGTCAGGGTGCCGTCCAGTCCTTTTTCAATGGGGTCCATAAGTCCCGCGGCCATACTTTCAAAGACACTTGCCGGTCCGCTGATCCGGTAGTTCAGACCCTTTACGGTTATCTTCTCCTCGCAAGGGTTCAGTTCCTTTATTTTTCCATCCACCATGTACACATAGAAATACTTGAATTCACCTTCCGGCGTGTATGGCGATATGCCGTCCCCTTCAATTTCAATGGCTACCCGCCATTCTCCCTGGGGCACCTTATCGGACAAATCGTCCCGACTGTTGGCCAACTCCAGCATTGCATCGTACCATTCCGGTGTAAAAATATCCGGCATTGTTTATTCCCCCTTATTTTTCGATTTTCCCGCATATCATTCTTGAAATCGAAGTCGTTATGGATTATTTAAATACCAATCTCACTGATCAGCATTTATTGTTATTAAATATGGCGAAGATGATCATCTGTATGATAATGGTTAATTTAAAATAATTAATTATCTTGCTGCTGCTGTTATTGAGCAAATATCATGCCAGTTATTATTTTCTTTTATTATCAGAATGTTAAAATAACTTAGATCAACACACATGGGAAGCTGTTATATTTCGTAGCTACTCTGTGCTATATAATAGAAGGCCCTTTGGGCCGCTAAATATCACAGAAAGATACCGCGGTAATTTTTCCCCAGTAAGAACTGATTTATGCTAAATTCAAGAGGTGCGACTATGGTTGGTGGTTTAGAATCTGAATAAAACACTCTAACGCATTAAAAAGGAACTGTATTTCAATGAAGAATGCCGAACTAGACAGGATATTTAATCCCAAATCCATCGCGGTGGTCGGCGCTAAAAGAAGTACTGAGGAATTAGATTGGAAAGGTATGTTTGGTTCCATTCAAGATTATGGCTACAAAGGCCGCCTGTATCCCATCAACCCGAATGTCACTGAAATTAATGGATCTAAAGCATATCCGAATCTGTCGGCATTACCGGAAGCTGTCGATTTGGTTATTGTCTCTGTTCCGGCTCCGGCAGTTCCTGATGTTTTGAGAGAATGTGCGAGTACCGGAAACAAAAATATTCATATCTTTACTGCAGGATTTAAAGAAACAG
>JAUXEW010000023.1 GCA_030620375.1 Desulfobacteraceae bacterium
TTTTTCTTGAATGACTTTTGATTAAAGCTTAACGCTATAAGAAATGCTTGTCAATCGACACGCCTTTGCCCCTTATTATTGGAACCCGGTTAAAACTATGGTGAGAGAAATAACCGACAGCACTGTCGAGACGACAATGGAAGCATAGGCGAGATCCGTATCGCTGTTCAGTTGAGACGACAACACGTATATGACGCTGGATGTGGGCAGTGTAAAATAGATCATTCCCACATAAAACGCTAACCCGGTTACATCGAACAATTTAAGAAAAACATATCCGATCACCGGTAATATTAACAGCTTGGCAATCGAAGATAGTATGGCCTGTCTGCGGTGTTCTCGAAAACCGGAGAAGGTCAGCCCGCCTCCGATGGAAAGGAGTGCCAATGGGAGGGTCAACGAACCGGCCAACTCAAATGTGTTAGCTAAAAATTGGGGAAAGCGGGGGAAAACATTTCCATAAATGATACCGGCCATACATCCTAAAATCAAGGGATTGGAAACCAGCGCTTTAATGAGCATCCGGGATCGCTCACCAGCCGAATAGCGCTTCCCGGAATACCAGATAAGGGTTGAAACCGACAGGACATTAATGATGGGGATCATGAACCCGATTAATACCCCTAAAATCCGGACACCTTCTTCGCCGGTCGCGTTCATGACAATGGCAATGCCGATATACGTATTAAACCGAAAGCAGCTTTGGGAGAATGTTCCGGCCTGAAAATCACCCACCTTAAATATTTGAATGCAGATCCAACTTACCAGGCAAACGAAAAAAACAGCACAGATGCAAGCCCCGCAAAGGGCCCAATCGATAGCCATAGTCGATGCGCTACCGATTTTCCAGAACAGCAATAGCGGGAAAAAAACATAGTATATCAAGCGATCGGAAGCAGCTAAAAACACGTCATTTGTAAGCCTGATTTTTTTGATTACCACACCGAGAAAAATAAGCCCGAATACCGGGAATATGCTGTTTAATACAATCAAATTTTAATAATCCCTCACAACCCCAGTTAAAAAAATTGGACGTGACCTCAGTAGATTATTTATTTTATGAAAAACCCTTGATCCTGTCAAACCATGTTGGTATCTTTACCCTGTTGCCTTGACAAGCCGGTTGGTTCGACAGCCCTTTTGGCCGGTAATAATTACATTTGGGCGGAACCGGTAATCCGGAAAAAGGATTAAGGGATGAACGTTTTAATTGAAAAAAAAGACAGGATATTTACGGTCATCATCAATCGCCCGGAAGTCAAAAACGCTGTTGACGGAAAAACTGCAAATGAACTGGCCGATACATTTCGATCCTTTGAAGCGGATACTGAATCGGATGTCGCGGTCCTTTGCGGCTCGGGAGACTGTTTTTGTGCCGGCGCGGACCTTAAATCCGTTGCGCAGGCAAGCGAAAGCCCTTCCCATCATCTTGAGGAAACCGGTGATGGACCTATGGGGCCGTCTCGTATGGTCTTGAGTAAACCCGTTATCGCCGCGATTTCCGGTTACGCGGTTGCAGGAGGCTTAGAATTAGCGCTGTGGTGTGATTTGAGGGTCATGGAAAAAAGCGCCGTTCTGGGAGTTTTCTGCCGTCGCTGGGGGGTTCCCCTTATCGACGGGGGGACAGTCCGGTTGCCTCGTATGATCGGGCTCAGCCGGGCATTGGATCTGATCTTAACCGGCAGGCCCGTTGAATCGGACGAAGCCCTCGCGATCGGCCTGGTCAATCGAGTCGTTGAAAACGGATGCGCTCGCAAAGAAGCGGAAAAACTTGCTTCAGAGCTGATCAAGTTTCCTCAAACCTGCTTAAGACACGATCGATTAAGTGCATATGAGCAATTTTCCATGGACCTTCCTGATGCAATCCTTAATGAATTTCGACATGGATTGAAAGTGATAAATAGCAATGAAACCATAAATGGTGCCAAACGTTTCGCTCAAGGCAAGGGACGGCACGGCTCTTTTGAAGACTGATTATAGGTTTTTTAAAAAAAATCAACCACGGCAACCTATTCTTCATAAGAAGGGAGAGGTGATATATGAGTACCAGAAAAGCCATATTGGCGGGAAGTTGGTATCCGGCGAGTGCATCCGGATGTCAAACGGAAATTGAAAATTTTATAAGTGAATTAAATATCAAAAAAGACCCAACCCGAACATTTATCGGTGGTATCGTTCCCCATGCCGGGTGGTATTTTTCCGGCAGTCTGGCCTGTAATGTAATTAAGCTTTTAAAAGAGGATACACCACCGGATGTATTTGTGGTTTTCGGGATGCATCTCCATCCCAACTCACCGAACTATATTATGAAGGAAGGAGCCTGGGAAACCCCGTTTGGAGACATCGAAATTGAACCCGCATTAGCAAACGAACTGATCAACAGATTTCCGTTCACTATTGAGACGGCTCAAAAATATTCTCAAGATAATACCATAGAAGTCCAGCTCCCATTTATAAAGTACTTTTTTAAAAGTGCAAAACTGGTTCCCATTGGAGTGCCGCCCGCAGTCAAATCCCTTGAGATCGGAAAAGCGGTCACCGAAATCGCTAAGGATCTGGGATTACGGATCAATATCATCGGATCAACCGATTTAACCCATTATGGTATGAACTATGGGTATCTGCCGAAAGGGACGGGTGACCAAGCCTTAGACTGGGTAACTCAGGAAAACGACGCCAATATTATTAATGCCATGACAGCCATGGATCCCGAAAAGGTCATCAACGAAGCCCTTGAAAACCAAAATGCCTGTTGTGCCGGTGCCGTTGCCACCGCCATCACCGCTGCCAAATACATGGGAGTGAAAAAAGCGGAAACCATTTCATATGCCACCAGCTATGATAAAAGCCCCGGCGACAGCTTTGTGGGATATGTGGGAATTGTGTTTGAAATGTGAATCTTACGGGCATATCCGTGGCATGGTGGTTACCGTTTAACGGGGAACAAGGATTATACACTTTTTATTTTCAAAAAAGAGACCGCGGGCATGGAAAAATATCCGTCAATTTCTTCCGAAAACAAATCCGCTTTTTTATGGCATAAATGGCAAGCGGAAAAGATCATGGTTGAGCTTGAAGAAATGGTTAAAACCTAAGCATTTAAAAAGGAGGAATTATGTCAGGAACAATTCGATTTTTAGGTCATGCTTTTGCAGAATTTACTACCAGTGACGACAAGGTTGTTCTATTCGACCCATGGACCAAAGACGGTGGAAATCCAGCTTGTCCAATTGAGGTTTCCGAGATCGAGCGGGCCGATCTGGTTTTGGTCAGCCACGACCATTTTGATCATCTCGCGTCGGCCGTAGATATCTGTAACAAAACCGGTGCTTTCTTAGGCGGTCCGGTTCAAACCATGAACCGATTGACCAGCGAAGGCTTTAATTCGGAAAAGGTCGTTAACTTTGGCTCCGGGTATATGGTCGGTGGCGGCGTGACGTTTGATTGGGTCGAGGTAACGGCGATCCCGGCTTTCCATTCATCCGATACAGCATGTGCAGTGGGTACGATCGTAAAAGCGGCTGACGGCACTACAGTTTACCATGCCGGAGACACCAGTGTGTTCGGAGACATGGCGCTGTTTGGGCGGCTTTATCCCATGGATGTGGCCTTTCTGCCCATTGGCGGCGTATTCACGATGGATGCATACCAGGCCGGCGAGGCCGTTAAATTATTACAACCCAAAGTGGCCATCCCAATCCATTATGCTTCCTTTCCGATTATTGCACAAACAGCCGACCCATTCATTAAAGAATGCGGTAAAACAGCGCCACATGTGACGGTGGCTGCTCTTGCGGCTGGTGAGGAGCTGAAAATTTAGAAGCCGCTTGGGACAGTCCATTGAACCGCAATAGCGAGCGAATCGGAAATAGAGGGCTCTCCTTGCGGAAGAAGATTCCCTGCAGATTGCTGCAGGGAGCTTTAATTAATTTTGGGCCACAAACCAGCGAATAGGCAAACCAATGAAAATTCAAGGATTTACAGATTTTTCGTTTGAATCGCCCGGCTGCCATCCGGGCGTTATGGTTTTTCGAGCAGATTTCAAACTGAATGTCGACGTTACCCCGCTTTTTCCTTTTATCAATGCAACGGCCGAAAATGCATTATACTACGACAAACCGCATTATATCCAGTTTAAACTGGACGGCTATCGCTGTGCGTTATATCCGGATCACGTGTCCGTTGGAATGGTTGAAAATCGAGAGCAGGCGTTTAAAATTTTTGACCGGTTGGTCCATTTTTTAAATGGCCTTTACGAACGGATGGATTCGGTAACGCCGAATCATACATTTTACCGGCCGGTCCCTGTTTTTGAAATATTTAAGCTGCTCCCTCGGTCAAACTGTAAGGAGTGTGGATTTCCGACCTGCATGGCTTTTGCCGCGGCCTTGAGTAAAGGTGAAATCCTAATGGAAGAATGCCCCGCCTTCCAAAATCCTGAAGGTGAAAGCAAGATTAAACTTGAGTTGATGTTTTCATAAACCTGCTGGATTCCCGCTTTCGCACGAATGACAGTCAGTTGCTTCAAGACTAGGGTATTTAACGGTCGGTTATGATAAGATGGACAATCCGACCAAACAATGGCCTTTAAATCGCCCGGTATCATATTTTGTAATATGGATGATTTTCGTATTTAATGTTTTTATGGAACCGGCGGGTCTATTTAAATAATACTTCATGTTCAATACGTCACCGACATTTATTTGGTCCAATACGGTCGAATCTTCCTTTACCAATATACAAAGCCCCCGGGCGGAAATATTCCATATTTTAAATTGATAAATCGGACCCGGAACTTTAGCATGAAACTCAACGCCGTGGTACTCCTCCACTACCGTTCTTAGCTCGGACCGTCGTTCCACTTTTCCAGTTTTTTCACTCTCATCCGCCATGGCTTTTTTGCCCCTGATGTATTCATTTACGTGTGTTTACTCAACCCTTACCTTACCCGTCGGTTCGACCATCACTTCTCCGATCACGGCTGCCTGTTCCATGCCATTTTCCTTTAATTGAGATAGAAGATCTTCCGCTGCTTCCGGGGATGCACAGATTAATAGCCCGCCGGAGGTCTGGGGATCAAAAATGATATCCTGGGTCAATCGATCTATTGAAGGTGCCATTTCCACCCTGGACTGACAGAATTCACGGTTTTTATAGGTACCGGCGGGTACAAGCCCCATCGCTGCATATTCCAAGGCCTCAGGAATGATCGGAAGTGCTTCAGCAAACAAGACGATCCCATATTCCGAGCCGATCACCATCTCCCTTATATGGCCTATCAAACCGAACCCGGTAATATCCGTACAGGCATGAACCGGATAATCCGTCATGATCCGCGCGGCTTCCCGGTTCAATGCTGCCATCAGAGAAGTTGTGGTTTTCACAACACTATCGGATGCCAACCCTCCCTTTATAGCGGTATTAACGATTCCTGTCCCCAAGGGTTTGGTGAGGATCAGACGGTCTCCGGTCACAAGGTTTTTTTTTGTGAGAACACGATCCGGATGAACAAATCCAGTAACGGACAACCCGTATTTCAGTTCCTTGTCCTCAACACTGTGTCCCCCCAACAAAACAGCACCCGCTTCTTTTATTTTGTCCAGACCACCCTGTAGGATCTGGCGAAGGATGGAGGAATCCATCTGCTGTATCGGAAACGACACAAGGTTCATAGCCGTTTTGGGGACCCCTCCCATGGCATAGATGTCGCTGAAGGCGTTTGCCGCGGCGATCTGGCCAAACCAGTAAGGATCGTCCACTATGGGTGTAAAAAAATCCACCGTTTGAATAATTGCCAAATCTTCGGAAATTTTATATACACCGGCATCATCCGCCGGATCCATGCCGACGATTACATTCGAATCCGTTGGAAACTCAAGCCCACACAATGCATTGTCCAGGTCCCCTGGAGGCAATTTAGAAGCTCACCCGGAAGCGGTTACGGTTTGAGTAAGGCGAAGTGTCTTAGGATCATTCATCGAATAGCGCCCGGCTTTTTTCATCCCCTGCTCCATAAGAGTAACATCCTGTTGATATTTATTAAATTTTAATATATTTTATCTTTTAACCACTTAAAAGTCAATGTGAGAGTAACGATTTTTTATATCGTCGGAGTTAAATCAATATGGATAACCCGTCCATCGACCCCATCGTAAAAAATTTACTATCCCATTCAAATATTAAGCTATCATCCCCAATAGAAGCGTTATCCTCAATTCGATCCGGGGATCGGATTTTTTTTGGAACGGCATGCGCAACACCTAGATTGCTGATTCAAACCCTTGAAAATTTAGACAAACGCCTTTCCGATGTACAAATATATCGCTTTTTAACAGACGGTGCGATTTTGTATCAAGAAGGAAAGCCCAACACTCGATTTCAGCATAAAGTCTTTTTTGTGGGCGCGGATACTCGGGAAGCCATCAAGCATGGTAAAGCGGATTATATTCCGATTTCCATCGCTCAGGTGCCCAAAATGATCAAATCCGGTAGAATCCCCATTGATGTCGCCTTGATCCAGGTATCACTGCCGGATGAACACGGTTTTGTCAGTCTTGGAGTATCCGTCGATATAACCTATGCTTCGGTTATGCATGCCCGGATGGTTATTGCTGAAATAAATCCAAATATGCCGATAACCTCAGGTGAAAGCCGTGTGCCGATAAGCAGGATCCATCATTTCGTTTGGACAAATTCACCCGTAATTGAATATAGCCATTCGCCGGCTGATGCCGTTGCCCAGCAAATCGCCCGATATGTGGCACGGATTATTGACGACGGCTCGACGCTACAGATTGGTTTGGGACGTATCCCCAATGAAATGCTAAAATATCTTACCAATCGCCGGGACCTTGGTATCCATTCAGATGTCATTACCGACCCGATTATAGATTTAATCGAAAGCGGCGTGATCACAGGAAAGGCCAAAACACTTCACAAAGGACAGGTCATCACCAGTTACTGCATGGGAACGAAACGCCTATATGACCTAATAGATCGCAATCCATTGTTTTCTTTTTACCCGATTGATTATGTTTGTGACCCATCCGTGATTTCACAAAACCATCAGATGGTTTCCGTTACCCAGGCATTTACGATCGACCTGATGGGCCAAGTTTGTGCCGACCAATTTGAGGGAGAATTTTACAGCGGCGTGTCTACTCAGCCGGATTTTCTTCGAGGTTCGGCAGCTTCATCGGGAGGAAAACCCATCATATGTTTGGCATCTACAACAGATAACGAAGAGAAATCACGAATTCGGCCACTCCTTCTTTCGGGTGAAGGCGTTACCATACCACGATCAGAAGTTCATTACGTCGTTACCGAATATGGAATCGCTTATCTGTTCGGAAAAACCATACGAGAGCGTGCCCTATCCTTAATCGAAATCGCCCACCCTTCCTTTCGATCACACCTGTTGGATGAGGCCAAACGCTTGGGATACGTCCGTCCGGAGCAGACGCTAAAAAGTAGAATCGCATATCCGTCTGAGGAGGAAAGAGAGCTTCAGTTAAAAAATAACACGGATGTTCTCATAAGACCTTCTAAGGCTTCGGATGTTGAAGGGATTCAGGATATATTTTACCATCTGAGCCCTAAAGACATTCAGACACGGTTCTTTACACGCCTTTCATCCCTTTCGATCTCTAAAGCGGAGCATCTTTGTAATGTTGACTACGAGAATGAAATGGCTTTTGTCGCGGTTGCCGGAGATCGGGAAAATGAACAAATTGTGGGAAGTTCATGTTATAGTGTCGATCCGGCCACCAATATGGCGGAAGTGGCCTATATGATTCGCCCGGAATGGCAAAATTTAGGTCTTGGGAAAGCTTTGCAGCAAAGGATAGGCGAATATGCCCGCTCCAAAGGGCTAAGGGGATTTACAGCGGATATTCTCCAGGAAAACAAGAAAATGCTAAACGTGATAAATTTATCGGGGGATGTATCCATGGAACAAGTTTTAGATGAATGCCGGGTAACGGTTCTTTTTTAATCTATTGTAGTTCCGGACATCAAATTCTTAAATAGACGACCGTCAGGCCTATCAATCTTAAAATACAGCTTATACTGATTTTAAGTACCCCCCCCCTCTTCTTTCCTTGACATAATCGGCATATTGGCATAAAAAAACGAATTTATTCGATATTCAAATTATATACCGCACCACTAACCGGGGGAGATACAAAACGATTAACAACGCTATCTTATACCTGTAAAATGCGGAAAAAACCTTTCTATTTAATATGGGTGCTCTCGATTTCTGCTGTCATTGTTATTTTATCAATGATTTTAAAAGCACCTTTAAAATCGGGCATAGAAAACCCTATTACAAAAAAGGCTCTAACGGACACCATCCGGCGACAGAACCGGGCCGTGGTCAATTTATACTTTTCCGATAAAGAAAAGCCATTTTTAATAGCCGAAAACCGGGCTCTCATATTTACCGACGACCCCGTAGCAATCGGCAAATCAATCATTAACAACCTTATAAAAGGTCCAAAGGAAGATCTAATGCGGACGATTCCTGTGGGAACAAAGCTTAACGCTTTTTATATCACAGAAAACCAAACAGCCTACGTTGATCTGACGGATACGATTAAAGAAAACCATCCGGGCGGCGTGATAACCGAACAGTTAACGATTTATTCAATTGTCAACTCCTTGATATTGAATATTCCTCAAATCGATGCTGTAAAAATATTGATTGACGGCAGCGAGTCATTGACATTGGCCGGACACGTTGATCTTCGTTTTTCATTTAATGCCAATATGTTAATAGTTCGATGACAAAAACAAGCAAAATAAACAATCTCAGAAATATCGGTATCATCGCTCACATCGACGCCGGAAAGACGACGGTGACCGAGCGAATTCTTTATTACACCGGAAGATCCCATAAAATCGGCGAAGTTCATGATGGTGAGGCGGTAATGGACTGGATGCCTGATGAACAAGAGCGAGGCATTACGATTACCTCTGCGGTTACCACGTGCCGCTGGCGGAATTTCGACATTCAAGTGATTGACACGCCCGGACATGTTGATTTCACTATTGAAGTCGAGCGTTCACTAAGAGTCCTGGATGGTGCAATCGGCGTTTTTTGTGCAGTGGGGGGTGTGGAACCTCAATCCGAAACCGTCTGGCGGCAGGCAGATAAATATCATGTCCCAAAGATAACCTTTATTAACAAGATGGATAGAATCGGCGCCAGTTTCTTCGGTACTATTGAAATGATGAAAAAGAAACTTAATGCCAACCCGCTTATCCTCCAACTACCGGTTGGCAAGGAAGACAATTTTACCGGTATCATCGATCTGGTTGCCATGAAACAGATTGTCTGGGATGAGGATACCCTGGGGGCAACCTTCACAACCGGAGATATACCATCCGACTTGCTTGAAACCGCCAACGACTACCGAGAAAAACTAGTGGAAGCTGTTGCTGAAACAGACGATGAACTTATGGAAGCATATCTCTCTGAAAAAGAGATAGCTGCGGAAAAATTAAATAGTGCCATTCGAAAAGCTACAATCAATCTAAAATTTATCCCTGTCCTGTGTGGCTCGGCGCTGAAGAACAAGGGCGTCCAGCCCTTACTGGATGCAATTGTCCGGTTTCTTCCGAGCCCGGTTGACATCCCTCCTATAAAAGGGATTCATCCTGAAACTGGGCAGATTATTGAATGTCATGCCCAAGAAAAAAGTCCTCTGGCGGCATTAATTTTTAAGGTTTCCATGATGGAAGGGAGAAAGCTTTCCTTTATCAGAATATACAGCGGTAAAATAAAGGCCGGAAGCGATATTTTTAACCCTGCACGGAAAATCACCGAAAAGCTTTCACGAATTTTAAGGATGCATGCCAATAAACGGGAGCGAATCGACAAGGCAGGTCCCGGGAGTATCGTCGGTGTTATCGGATTAAAGGATTCTTCCACCGGTGAAACCCTGTGCTCTATCAGCGACCCTGTCCTTTTGGAAAAAATGGAGTTTTACGAGCCTGTGATTTCCATCGCTGTAGAGCCCAAAACCCATGCTGATCAAGAAAAATTCATTCAAGTCTTAAATAAATTTATTGCTGAAGATCCCACCTTAAAGGTTCGAGAAGACCGGGACACCGGCCAAACTATTTTATCCGGGATGGGTGAACTTCACCTCGAAGTCATCATCAGTCGCATGCAGCGTGAGTTTAAAACCAGTGTCAATGTAGGCAAACCTCAGGTTGTTTATCGAGAATCAATCCAAAAAAAAGCCCAAGCCTCTGCGATTTTTGATCGTGAAGTTGCCGGAAAGCGCCATTTTGGTGGCGTCTCCTTAAAAATTATTCCCTTGGCCAGAGGAGAAGGAAATCGATTTAAATCCGAAATTTCAGCGGAAACCCTCCCTGAAATATTCATCCCGTCCATTGAAAAAAGTGTATGTGATGCATTGGAAAACGGATCTCTCATGGGCTATCCTGTAGTTGATACGGAAGTGATATTAACCGGTGGGTCATACAAAGAATCATTGAGTTCGGAACTGGCTTATACCGTTAGCACGTCCATGGCCTGCAGGAACGCATTGCAGAAAGGGGACCCTTTTCTCCTGGAGCCGATTATGGATGTTGAAGTTTTTGTTCCCGAACCGTATACGGGAGAGATCATTGGGGATTTGAATTCACGAAACGGGAAAATAGAAGCCATAGAACACAAAATGGGGGTACAGGTTATTAAAGCAACGATACCGCTTTCAAAAATGTTCGGTTATTCAACTTCATTAAGGTCCACCACACAGGGAAGAGGCACGTTTACCATGCAATTTTCCCATTTTGACAAAGCTTGACCAATCTAAAGATTTCGTTTGGGTTGATTTTTTCCGGTCTTGCGAACTTCCTTAAGCATTTCCTTGATTTTTTCCAGCATTACAGGATCGCTGATGTGCTCTGATGCTTTTTCCAGGTGAAACATTGCCGTTCTCAGCTCACCCTTATTCTTATAAAAAATACCCAAATAGTAATGGGCATCTCCCAATTGTCCCATTTTTCCATACGCCTCACCCAAAAAATAATGACCAGAAGCATAATCCGGTTTTTTTTGAACAAGGTTTTCTAATACGAATACCGCTTTTTGGAATTCCCCGACTTCCAACTCTGTCCGCCCTAAATAAAAAAAGGCGTCGGGGTTATATGGAATCGCCTGAACCGCGTCTTTCAGAACAATCAACGCCTGTGAATATTGACCGTTTAAGAAATAAATCTTGCCAAGATCACTTAACATGTATGAATCAAAAGCCCTGTTTTTCAGCGCGGTTTTCATATAAAATTCAGCTTTCTCTCGGTTTCCCAATCGAGCGTAAACCATACCCAATCCATAATGCGCTATGGAATCTTCAGGGTCTTTGTCAATAGCGGCTTTGAATCTCCTTAACGCAGCAGCTTCTTCACCATAAACAGCCACAAGCTTGGTATGCGCCATGTTGAAGCCGTCAGGGTTTGAATTTGGTTTCACGGTTGTTTTATTGCTATCCAACCAGGTGCCGATATATGCAATCCGATCCTCAGAAGCCGGATGGGTCCTCAAATAGGTAGGGACTTGATCCGAGCCAAACCATTCCGTTCCTCGTATTTTTTTTAGCATGGTCAGAAGACCGGAACCGGAATATCCTGCCGCGGCAATGTATTTTAAGCCGAGCTGGTCCGCCTGCATTTCATCCTCCCGGCTATATGACAGAGACAAGGATTGGCCTGCGGCAATCGAACCGATAGACAGGGCACTGGCTGCTGTTTCCATACCTCCCACACCAAGAAAAATTCCCGCCGCAATGCCGGCCAGGGCAATCATATTGATTTTTGACGATTGTTCAATTCTTTGGGAGATGTGGCGGCATTCCACATGGGCAATTTCATGAGCTAAGATCCCCGCCAGTTCTTCTTCATTTTCCATGGCCCCAAAAAGCCCGCTGTTAATAAAAACATGCCCCGCCGGAGCGGCAAAAGCATTATAAACATCTTCTTTGATCACGTAAAACCGATAGGTAAAATTCCGGTTTGGGAAAACCGAAGCAATATGCCGTCCCACCCTATTTACATAATCGATGATTAATGGGTCCTCAATAAGGTCGTAATGTTTAAGAACAGCTTTCATAAACTCCCGACCCATCTCTTCTTCCTCTTGGATGGAAATGGGAAACGCCCTTATCGGAAAAATAAGGATAATTAAAAATACGACCCCGGTGCATGCAAGCCATTTTGTGTTTCGAAACGTCATGAATACCCCATTATTATTGAGCTATAAATAGGCCCTCCTCCGATATCCGAAAATACGCTATCGATCCAGAGTATCAAGCGCCCATTTAATGATCTTAATTATTTCAATTATACTTTATCTCCTTTTCAAATTGCAAGATTTATGGTATATATATAGGGTTATGTCTCAAATTATATGCATAGCCAATCAAAAAGGCGGTGTCGGGAAAACGACAACGGCAATTAATCTGTCTGCCGCCCTGGCGGTTTCCGAAAAAAAAACGCTTCTAGTTGATTGTGATCCCCAGGGAAACTCCACGACCGGTTTGGGATTTAATAAAGCCGCTATGGATAAAACATTATATCATGGTTTAATTGGCAAATCCGATGCCGATAGTCTGATTTTAAATAGCGATATCGATACCTTAAAAATAATACCCTCTCGGGTGGAACTCATCGGGTTTGAAGTTGAAATGATGCCCAAGCCAAACCGGGAAATAGCTTTAAAAATCCTTCTGGAGAATCTTAAAACTGATTTTGATTATATCATCTTAGACTGTCCCCCCTCGTTAAGCCTATTGACGGTAAATGCCATGACAGCCGCTGATGCCGTATTAATCACCCTTCAATGTGAATTTTATGCATTGGAAGGACTGGGGCAACTCCTGCAAACGATCAAGCGGATAAAGCAGAGGCTGAACCCGAAACTGGCCATCACCGGCATTCTTTTAACCATGTTTGACAAACGGACGAATTTGTCCCGACAAGTAGCTGAAGATGCAAGGAAATATTTTAAACACCTTGTGTTTAAGACTACGATTCCGAGAAACGTTCGCTTGGGTGAAGCACCAAGCTTCGGAAAGCCGATTTTACTGTACGATGCAATGTCCACCGGTGCCATGAGCTATTTTTCCCTTGCGAAAGAAATCCTGAATAGTTCATAACGATCTTATTATTACATAATAAAAATAATACAAAAACTGCCGGACCAAAACATGGAAAAATCAAAGCATAATAAAAAAGTCGGCCGGAAGACCGTCAAGCGAAAAATAGCGCTGGGAAAAGGTCTTGATGCACTTATCCCTAGCATTGAATCCTTTGAAGCATCACTTCAGGGATATGTTGAGTGTGATATCGATCAGATTTTACCAAACCGCTACCAGCCGAGAGAACGGTTTTCCGAAAAAGAACTTGAAGATTTAAGCCGGTCCATCAAACAGCAAGGAATTATTCAACCGCTTTTGGTCCGAGATACCGGAAATGGATATGAACTCATTGCCGGTGAACGGCGACTCCGGGCTGCAAAAATGGCGGGGCTTAATGAGGTCCCTGTGATCATAAAGGATGTCTCTGATGAGAACTTACTGGAGCTCTCGATAATTGAAAATATTCACCGGGAAAATTTAACCCCCATTGAGGAGGCGGAGGCCTATCACCAGCTGATTTCCGAATTTGACTTGACCCAAGACCAGGTTGCGCAGCGCGTGGGTAAAAGCCGGTCCGCTGTTGCCAATCTGTTACGACTTAGACACTTACCGGTTGAAATAAAAGCCAGTATCACTGACGGCACCCTTACCATGGGACATGCAAGAGCGCTTCTGGGTACGGAAAATAAAGCTCAACAAACATCTGTTTGGCGAACTGTTATCTCCAAAAAACTATCGGTCAGGGAAACGGAAGCATTGATCAACCGATTAAAAACTGAAAAGAAAAAACACCCCCGGTCCAGCATTAGTTCAGATGATATTTATTTTATCAGCTTAGCGGAAGACCTTTCCCGCAACTTTGGAACCAAAGTCTTTTTCCAGAGATCGAGAAAGAAGGGAAAGGTTGTGTTTGAATACTATAATAACGAGGATCTGGACAGACTGCTGGGCCTTTGGCAAAAGAATTGATGAGCCCCCCCCCCGCCAAGCTACGGGGAATGCGCTCGTTGTTGCGGTTTTAGTTGACGAACGAAAACATAAAGTTCAAACCGAGTAATATTAAAATATGAAACAGATATGCGTGATTGACGGGCAGGGCGGCGGAATCGGAAGTGCGATTATAAAAAAGCTTAAAGTGGTTTATGAAGAAACCATTGAAATCATCGCTATCGGCACAAATGCGATAGCAACCGCCCAGATGTTAAAGGCAATGGCCAACCGCGGTGCTACCGGTGAGAACGCTGTTACTCATACCGTCAAATCGGTTGATGTGATCATCGGGCCTGTTGCGATTATTATTGCAAATGCCATGATGGGTGAAGTTACGCCAAAAATGGCTGAAGCTGTCTCGAGTAGTCCGGCAAAAAAGATACTTGTCCCATTGTCTCGAGAAAACATTGAAATCGTCGGAACGCCTTCAATCCCGCTACCACATCTGATTGATCTTCTTATTCAGGAAAATTTAAAAAAATGGTTAGACAAAATAAAGGATGAACAACATGTGTGAAGCAAACGCCTATTTAATTGACGACGGAGAAAAAAAACTCATCATGGAAGCGGTGGATACGGTGGAACCGGAGGGTGACGGTATTCGATTAATCAGCATTTTTGGTGATCAAAAGTTTTTAAAAGCGAATATCCATTCACTGTCCCTTGTGGACCATAAGATCTTTTTGAAAAAGCAAGACGGGTAAAAATCCGGGTCCAGACGGCCCGTCTTTGGATTTCTCCTGGAAGGGGCTTTTAGCGACAGCCGGTGTTGAAACACGGAATTCAGGAGCCAGGCGTCAGGAGAGTGCGGATGTCGCTATGCTCCTATTTATCTTATCATACTGAGTGAGCCGAAGGCGAAACCTTATTCTGAATTCTGACTTCTGACCTCTGGATTCTTTATTGAAATATTCCGGCATAGCCTATGGTCTCTGACCTGGCCCTGAGGACCAGGTTTTTTAAACAAAAATAAATTGAAGCGTACTTTTAATCTGTTGTCCACGAACACAACGGCGTCCGCATGATGCTTGTTTTGGTTTAGATGAAAATTGTACTTGGAAAAACTGCCGGATTTTGCATGGGAGTTCGACGTGCCGTTGAACTGGCATTAGATGCCCTCAACAAATATGATCATCCCATTTATACTTATGGGCCCCTGATTCATAACCCCCAGGTTTTGGACCTTCTGGAAGAAAGAGGGATATCCGTTATCAATGATATTCCTGAAAATGGCAGCGGCACCATTCTCATCCGGACTCATGGCGTCCCACCCGCCACGAAGGAAAAACTAAAAACAGCCGGTTTTAATGTTGTTGATACTACCTGTCCCCGAGTAATCAAGGTGCAGACCATTATCGACAAACACGCAAGGCAAGGCTACGCTTCGATTATTATCGGGGATAAGGAACATCCGGAAGTAATCGGGTTGCTGGGTTTTTCACATGGGAAAGGGGTTGTGGCAGGAACCATAAAAGACCTTAACGCCCTTGAGCATTTTAGCAAAGCGATTATTGTCGCTCAAACGACTCAAAACAAACTCTTTTTTGAAGACGTAAAAAAATGGGCCGCCCAAAACTTTCCTCACTATAAAATTTTTGACACAATTTGTGATTCTGCTGAAAATCGTCAGGCCGAGATCAGACAACTGGCAAACATGGTTGATGCAGTTGTCGTTGTAGGTGGTCACAATAGTGGAAATACCCGAAGATTGGCCAATATCGTCAAACTGGCCGGCAAACCCGTTTTTCATATAGAGTCCGAATCCGAATTGGATGCTGTAGCGCTTTCCAAAGCTCGACGTATCGGCCTGACCGCCGGAGCTTCCACACCCAACTGGATTATCAAAAGGGTTTACAACACGCTTGAGACGTTATCGGTTTCAAAAGTGAAAAACCTGCGAACGATATTGTTTAATATCCAACGCCCCCTCCTTCTCACCAACATTTATGTGGCAATCGGTTCGGGATGCCTCTGTTACGCTGCTTCCAATCTTCAAGGCATTACCCATTTTTTCTCTACTATACTGATTGCCATGTTTTATATTCTGACCATGCATGTCATCAACAACTTAACCGGCAGCCAGGCAGACCGATATAACGACCCGGATCGAGCAGCTTTTTATAAAACGTATAAAACGTCACTCTCAATCCTTGCGATCACCGGCGGTGTTATGTATTTAATTACCGCTTATACCTTGGGAATCATACCTTTCTTGATTATTCTGGCCATGAGCATTATGGGGCTTTCATATAATTTAAGATGGGTTCCTAAGCCCCTTTCTCTGGGCAAATATTTTAGAATACGGGATATACCCGGTTCAAAAACCGTACTGATAGCAATCGCCTGGGGAATCATAACATCGGTATTCCCTATCATTACCGTATTGGGGGAAATCCATTTGACGACGGTTTTGGCGTTTTTATGGACGACTTCCCTGGTCTTTGTTCGAACAGCCTTTTCCGATATTCTCGATATGCAAGGTGACAGAATTGTGGGCAAGGAAACCATCCCCATATTGGTGGGTGAAGCAAAAACCATGCGGATTCTGAAATACACATTGATATTTATTATCGCTTTATTTTTTACCGCCAGTGTGTTTCAGTTAATTTCAAGTCTGGGATTTTTTCTTTTAATTTGTCCTGTGTTAATGTTGACCGTCCTTATAATTCACGAACGCGGGTATATGCTTCCGGGGATTCGGCTGGAATTTTTAATTGAATCTCACTTTGTTCTATCAGGATTTCTCACGTATTTATGGTCAGCATTTTAGAAACCCTTAGAAAAACTTCTACGAGGCTCAAAACAACATCTAAGCCCGGTGAGCCCCCCCATCTTTCTTCTCTCTAAAAACCGGTTCCGTACCTGAAATAAGCCGCCTGATATTGTCGTGGTGTCGAAAAAATATGAATATGGCCATTACAATTGCACATCCCGTAATCAATAGAGAATGACCCGTCCACCAAACGGCCATAGGCAGTCCGGCCGCCGCGGAAAGAGATCCTGCCGAAGCTCGATTTGACAATCCCAGTACAGTCGAAAACAACAAAAAAGCAATCAAACATCCCACAGGTGAAATCACCAAAAAACATCCCGCAGCGGTGGCAACACCTTTTCCACCTTTAAATCTTAAAAAGCACGGATAAAGGTGCCCCATAAAGGCTGATAAGGCTACCAGAGAAACATAGAGCTCGCCCCTGATATCATGGTCTCCCGTTAGGACAATTGCCAGGTATACCGGGAAAGCGCCTTTTGCCATATCTCCGATAAGCGTCATTGCGCCCAGTGTTGAACCGGCAATCCGTCTGACATTAGTCGCACCGATATTGCCACTCCCATGTTTTCTGATGTCCTCTGTTGTAAAAAACCGGGTAAGAACAAGACCCCACGGAATTGATCCAAGAATATAGGCAAACAGAAAAAGAGACCAAATCAGTAAAAGGTTAAACTGTTCCATAATCAACCTTTAACATATCGGGTTTAGGTTATAAATATGGTTCTTCTCCAAATTAGTTGGAGAAGAGGGTCCAAGGATTCAAGGGGTCACACCAGCTTAATTGGAGATAACCCAATTTTGCTTTAATTAACACCCACTAATCAGGAGATGATCCTTAAATGTTGACCGGATCGAAAAATTTTAATATAACACGTATAAATTTACATCAAGGGGTTAAGATTTTAACAAAAGAAAGTTTCCCATGCGGCCGCTTAAGTTTCCCATTACCGATATTCTGGATCTGCACACCTTTCTCCCTAAAGAGATTCCGGAGCTGTTAAACGACTATTTTTCAGAATGCTTAAAAGAGAAGATTTATTCCGTTCGGGTTATTCACGGAAAAGGCGAAGGGATATTGAAAAAACGAGTCCATTCTCTTTTGAAAAAAAATCCAATGGTGGGCTCGTTTCATTCCGCGCCTCCGGAAGCAGGCGGATGGGGAGCAACCTTGGTAAATCTAAAACAAGCCGGATAAAAAGCTCCCCGCTTCAAGCAGCGGGGAATCTTCGACCGTAAGGGATTTAAATCTATTTTATGATGCGCTCGCTGTTTCGGTTCAATTTCAACACGGGCAAAAATTTAGCGCTGAAAAGCTTCACAGCGTGTTAAAACTTGAGTCCAACGCAGGCACTTTAGTGAAGCTTTTCAGCGCTAATTGGGGAAATTGGTAATTTTCCTTCGGACACTACTTAAACGCCACAACAGCTTTGCCCGGTGTGGTCTGTTTGCCCTCGTCGTTTTCCGTCCAGACCGTCACTTCCACGAGCTTATCACCGCCTTCTTCCCACTTTTTGTCCACAACACCTTTGATGGTCATTTTTTTATCCGGAAAATCCATCCCTCGATACTGACAGGAAACTTTCTTAATCCTGCCCTGATGTCCCAGCCAGTTTGATACAATCTCTCCGAGAGAAGACCATTTAAACCGACCATGAATGATGATGGAACCTATCGCCTTGGATTGAAAAAAATTATAATCATGGTGTAAGGGGTTAAAATCCCCACCGCCTGCCGCATATTTTACCAATTGGGAAACACCCGGTGTTTTTTTGATTTCGGGTAATGTGTCCCCTTCTTTAATACTATCCCATGTTACCGTCATTTTTATCCTCCTTAGTATAAAATCGCCTGAGCTCGTGAAATCATGACCACTTTGCCGTCTTGATTTTTGAATTCCATTTCTGAGCTAATGATAAGCATTTGTCCCAGCGACTTGCTATCGCGGACATCCAGCCCTGACAATTTACTGACAGCCGTCAGCGTATCTCCGGCGCAAATGGTATCGAAATATTCTACCTCCGTTCCGCCGTCGAGAACATTCATCAGGCCGAATTGGAAAAAATCCATAGCACCTTCTGTAGGCCCGCTGAAAGTGTCATCCGACTTGCCGGGAATAAACACAGGGGTTCCAAGATAGCAGGGCGGTGCCGGAAGATTTCGATAACCGGCCGCCTTGGCGGCTTCAATATCAAAATAAACCGGATCGGTATATCCGACACCTCGCGCAAAGGCACGGACACTGGTGGTGGTCACCTCGTATGTCCAAGGCGGTGTTTCTTTGCCGATCAGAGCTTTCCATTCATCCTTAATCTCAATCTTCTCTGCCATAACTTTATCCTCCTTTGAAAGAATTCAATAGTGTCCATGCCGAAATAGCACCTTTTGGCCTTGGCCTGAACCAAAATCTACCATTTCCGGATGGACACTCACTAATTAAACAATGGATTGAATAGACTCATTTATATCTAATCATTTAAAATAAAAAAAAATTTTATGTCAATATAAATCATTTAACACTATTTTTTATTTAAACATAAAAAGAGGTCTATCCGAATTCCTAAAAAGGAATTTAATCAATGATTACTATGAATTAAAGTAATCCAGCCGAAAATGTAGGGCACGGTCCCTGAACGTGCTGAAACCGGTCTGTTTGCCATTCGGTCCGTTCGGGGACCGGGCCCTACAGCTCGGTCCGTTCGGGGAACGGACCCTACAGCAGGACATCGTACACAAAAAA
>JAUXEW010000118.1 GCA_030620375.1 Desulfobacteraceae bacterium
AGTTTGATGGTCTCGTAAAAAGTCTCGAAATCGTCATGCCGGACTTGATAAGCCTGCCCCGTACTTGATACGGGGGCATCCGGAACGCATTGAGTTTACTGGATAGCGCAAAAAGCTTCACTACGTGCCCGGCTTTCACCGGAATGACGGGAAAGAGAACTTTTCGACTTTTTACGAAGCCATCATTTGTCGAAATATAAAAATAAGTTTTCAGTGTAACATCTTAGGAGGCAAATGTGATCGTAGAAGAATTAAAACAGCAGGTTGAGGAAAAGCACCTCTTGGTTAACAGCCTTCGACAGGAGATCGGAAAGGTCATTGTCGGACAGTATGATCTGATTGACGGGTTGCTCATGGGGCTTTTTGTAAAGGGGCACATTCTCATCGAAGGGGTCCCGGGATTGGCCAAAACCAGCGCGGTTAAAGCCCTTGCCGCTACTGTCCATGCAGATTTCAAACGCATACAATTTACACCCGACCTGCTTCCGGCGGATTTAATCGGGACCGAAGTGTTTCGACCCAAGACCGGTGATTTTGTGATCAAAAAAGGGCCGGTTTTTCATAACATTATCCTCGCCGATGAAATCAATCGGGCGCCGTCTAAAGTTCAATCGGCATTGCTGGAGGCTATGCAGGAATACCAGGTCACGATTGGAGGGGAGACGCTTAAGCTTTCCGATCCGTTTTTAGTCATGGCGACACAGAATCCCATTGAGCAGGAAGGGACCTATCCGTTGCCGGAAGCCCAGGTAGATCGCTTTATGTTCAAACTGATCATGGATTACCCTGATAAGAACGAGGAAAAGGAGATCATGAAACGGGTGGGATTTGAAACCCCTGTGGAGATAAAACAGATTCTTACACCCAAAGAAATCGATGACATCACGGTCCTGATCCGGAATATTTACATGGACGAAAAACTAAAGGACTATATCGTTGATCTGGTGTTCGCCACGCGGAAACCTTCCGAATATAAAATTGATATAAAGGAATACATTCAATTTGGGGCCTCACCCAGAGCGACGATCTATCTGAGTCTTGCTGCCAGAGCATATGCCTTTTTAGAAGGGCGGGCATATGTAACCCCGCAGGATATCAAAACCATTGCGCCGGAGGTTCTTCGACACAGGATTATACTGACCTATGAAGCTGAGGCTGAAGATATCACCACGGATCAGATTATCGGACATGTTTTTGACTCTGTTGAAGTGCCGTAATCCCGTGGGTATCTACAAGGCATTCGGCGTGTGGTTGCCACTTAAAAAGTTATGGTCATAAAAAAATTAAAGCCTCCCCGCAGCAAGCTACGGGGAATCTTCCAAGTAAGGATTTTAAACTATTTTTATTTCGCTCGCTAACCCCGCAGCAGGCTACGGGGAATGCGCTCGCATTGCTTGTTCAAAATTTACAAACGTAGGATAGCATCATGCTGCCGGCGGAACTGATTAAAAAAATAAAAAAAATACATATTAGGAGCGGCCGGATAGTCAACACGATGATGGCCGGACAGTATAAATCCGTTTTTCGGGGATCGGGAATTGAATTTGAGGAAGTTCGGGAATATACCCCCGGTGATGAGGTAAAGGACATCGATTGGAAAGTTTCGGCCCGAATGGGTCGACCGTATGTGAAACGATATTGTGAGGAACGGGAGCTGGTTGTAATGCTATTGTTGGATATGAGCGCATCCGGAAATTTTGGTACCACGGATAGCCTGAAAAATGAAACGGCAGCGCAAATAGCCTCTATTCTCGCCTTTAGCGCGACTCGGAATAATGACAAGGTCGGCGCCATCCTGTTTACCGATAGAGTCGAAAAATATATCCCGCCTAAAAAAGGGTCAGGGCACGTTTGGCGGGTGATTAAGGAATTTTTTGCCCATACGCCGCAGCATAAAGGTACTGATATCCAAAACGCCATTGCCTACCTGGGGAGAGTCAGCCGTAAGAGAACCATTTCGTTTATCATTTCAGACTTTCTTGCGGAAAACTATTCACGTCAACTTAAAATAGCTTCAAAAAAGCATGAAATTATCAGTGTTCTGATTTCCGATCCCGGTGATTTTTATCTTCCGGCAGGCGGCATTATTACCATGAATGAACTTGAAACCGGAGAAATTATTTGCCTGGATGCATCTGATCGCAAAACACGCACGCAATATGAATTATTAACCAAAAAAGAATACCAAAAAACCATGGATGTGCTGAAAGCTTCAGGTGTGGATTGCATTGAAATCAGCACCGGTGATTCAGTGGCAGAGGCTTTGACAAAATATTTTCGGTATCGGGAAAAAAAGATTCGATGATGGTTCAAATCAATAAGATATGTTGTTACATCATGATTGTAATGATGGTGGGGAGCTTGACGACGGCCCAGGCAGACCTTACCGGTAATGAAATGACCACCCTGGCTCCGGATAAAACCGAAGCACTGGATAATGTTTCGCAGATGACCGATATTTATGATATCAAATCCATGGCGCAATTCGGCTTTAACCCGGCGTGGATCCGATATGGTCTCATAACGTTATGTTTCTTGATGGGTATCGCATTGCTGGCAGTGGCCGTAGTGTATTGGAAAAAACGCAGGCCGGCGGTAGAAACGGTGTCGGCGGAATTATTACCGGAAGAAATCGCCTGCCGGTTGATAGAAGAAATAAAGCGATTATGGGATGTTGATGGAAAGGAATACTATTTTAGACTGTCGGCAATATTACGGGGGTATATTCATGACAGATACGGCATCGAAGCATTGGAAATGACCACTCAGGAACTGCTTCCGCAAATTTCAGAGCTTAAGCTCGATGCGGATTTGAAAACAGGCATAAAATCGTTCATCGATTTCAGTGATCCCGTGAAATTTGCCGGCATACGTGCGGACAAGGAGAAGATGCAGGATCATTATCGGTTTGTCAAAAATTTCGTTAAGAGAACGACACCGGTAATGTCTGTTATGGATCGGAGTACTTTTGATAAGACCGGGTGAACTATGACGTTTAATTTTGCATCGCCATATTTTTTTCTGTTTTTTTTGGTAATACCCCTGTCCATATATTTTAGACGGCGGAAACGGTTTCATCCGGCTATGGGAATATCCGGGCCGGTTTCTGCATATAATTTAAAAAGATCGTTCGCGCTCAAGATTCAATGGATTCTTTTGGTTTTAAAATATTCGGCACTATGCCTGATGATTGTTGCCATGGCCCGGCCCCAGTGGGGTAGCCGACAGGTCGTCACAACAGCGGAGGGGATCAATATTATGCTTGCCGTGGATGTTTCAGAGAGTATGGCCGCGCTTGATTTCAAACGAAAAGGAAAGGTGGTGAATCGATTAGAAGCGGTCAAAGCGGTTGTCAGTGAATTTATTTCAAACCGAACGGGTGACCGGATCGGAATGGTTGTTTTCGGCACAAATGCCTATACACAGATACCGCTTACCCGGGATTATAATACCATTTCAACAATTCTCGACAGACTGAAGATCGGTGTTGCCGGAAAAAGTACGGCAATCGGAGATGCCATCGGCATATCGTTAAAACGGATTGAAGATTTTAAAAGCAAGTCTAACGTTATCATCCTGCTAACGGACGGGAGAAGTAATACCGGTGAGTTATCACCAAAAGTTGCTGCCGATATCGCTGCTCAAAAACAGGTTAAAATCCATACCATCGGCGTCGGCAGCAAAGGCAAGGTGCCATTTTTGATTAAACATCCATTGTGGGGGGATCGGTACGTTTACCAGCGTGTGGATATTGATGAAGAAACGCTTAAGGAAATCGCGTCTGAAACCGGCGGCTTATATTTTAAAGCCCGGGATACGGAAAAGTTGCAGCAGATATACGATACGATTGACAAGTTGGAAAAAACCGAAGTGAAAGTGAAAATTTATGCCGAGTATCGAGAACTATACCATTATTTTTTAATCGTCGGTTTTATGTTGATGACCTTTTGGATCATACTGTCAAATACCAGGTTTTTGAGGGTTCCATGAAATTTGTACGATTAGAGATGCTTTTTCTCATCTGGACGATTCCGGTGCTGTTACTGATCATGATTTACGGCATGCGGCGACGGCGAAACCTCCTTAATAGATTCGCTTCAGGCAAGGGGCTTAAATCGGTTGCCGTTGAATCCAGTTTAAAAAGGCGGTGGATCAAATGCGGATTGATTCTCCTGGTGGTCTTATTTTTAATCCCGGCCCTGACCGGGCCGCAATACGGATATAGATGGCAAGCGGTCGAACAAAAAGGGATAGACATCGTTATCGCTTTGGATTGCTCAAAAAGTATGCTGGCAACAGATGTTAAGCCGTCACGGCTGGCCCGTGCAAAACGGGAGGTGCTTGATCTTTTGTCCATGCTAAAAGGCGATCGGGTCGGGCTGGTGGCCTTCGCCGGGACCGCCTTTCTTCAATGTCCGCTAACCATGGATTACGAGGCATTTTATCTTTTTCTCGATGCACTGACGCCGGATTTTTTGCCTGTCGGCGGGTCGGATATTGCCGCCGCTTTGCGGAGTGCCGTGTCGGGATTCAATGAGACGGATAATTCGGAAAAAGCGGTTATCCTCATCACGGACGGCGACAATACCGGAGATGACCCCGTTAAGGCGGCTCAAGCTGCTCAGGAATCCAACGTTAAAGTATTTTGTGTTGGTGTCGGTAGCGGCAGCGGTGTTCCCGTTCCAGACGAAAAGGGCGGGTTTAAGAAAGATCCCGGCGGCAAAATCGTGGTGACGAGATTGGATGAAGACCTGCTAAAGCGAATTGCGGTTGTCACTGATGGTGCTTATGTCAGATCCGTTGCCGGGGATATGGATTTGGAAGTCATTTATGAAAGGGAGATACGGGGTAAAATGGATTCGGTAACACTTTCGAGCGGGAAAAAACAGGTCTGGGAAGATCGGTTTCAGTGGTTTCTGTTTATATCGATTGTTGCATTGATTGCGGAAATGTTGTTGCCTTCAACAAAAAAAGTAAAATCCCTTATGCTGGTATGGGGAGTGTTCTTTTTTAGCCATTCTTTGGTTTATGCGGAGAATACGTACGAGAAAGTTCAAAAGGGTATTAATGCATATGAAAAAGGTGATTTTGAGGATGCGTTGAAGTACTTTATTGACGCCCAGCTTCAAGAGCCTGACAAACATGAGATTTATTACAATATTGGCAATACCTATTATCAATTAAACGACTATGATTCGGCGTTAAAGAATTATTCCGAAGTGTTAAAAAGCAAAGAGAAAGCGCTCAAACAGAAAACGCACTATAATATGGGGAATGCCAAATATCGCCGGCATAGTTTAAAAGAGGCCGTATCCGAATATCAGTCCGCATTGAATCTTGATCCAAAAGACCAACAGGCAAAAGATAATCTTGAATATGTAAAGAAAATGCTTCAGCAGGAAAAAAACAAAAAACCCCAGGATCAAGAGGGGAAAAAAGGTCAAAAGGAAAAAAATGGCGAAAACCATGAAGGCCGTGAAAAAACTAAACCAGAAGAATCAGAAGATACATTATCCAAATCAAATGATGGGGTATCGAAACCGGAATATGGCAGTGAAATGAACGATCCATCGGAAAGTCAAACCCAACAGGAAGCGTTGTCGCTCAATGCGAGTGAAAAGGAGCGCCAAAAAACACCGGCAGTAATGAACCGGACCGATGAACAGGGTCAAAAACAACAAGCGGAACGGATGTTAAATCGTCTAAAGGATATGCCCGGCAGGGCCATGATACCGACGTATAAGCCCAAGCAAATTGAGAAGGATTGGTAATGAAGCAGGTCGCTGCCATTTTATTGACCGTACTACTCTTCCCGGTTTTATCTCATGCCGTTGAAATTCAGGCGCATGTGAACCGTACTCAAATCACGGCGGATGAATCGGTCCTTTTTTCGGTCACCATCAATGGCGGGAAGGGTACGGTGGACGTCACCCCCATAAAAGATTTTAAGGTTATATCCCGTGGATCGAGTACGAGTGTAAAGAATGTTAATGGAAATGTATCCAAAGAGGCAAGCTATAATTATACGCTGATTCCGTTAAAAAAGGGCCCGTTGAAAATTCCGGGGTTAATTGTTCAATCCGGCCGTGATCAGTACATGACCCGTGAGATCATTGTTCAGGTATCTGAAAATCCCAATCCGTACGATGATTCAAGAGATGTTTTTGTTACCGTAATTGTCTCAACACACACACCTTACGAGGGGCAGCAAATTATTTATACCGTTAAGATTTTTCATGCCGTCCAAATTACGGGTGCAAAGTTCCAGAAACCGGAGTTTAACGGCTTTGCGGTCAAAAAGGTTGAAGAAGACCGGTCCTATAAAACCGTTATTTCCGGAAGGGAATATAGTGTAATTGAATTAAATTTTGTTTTAATACCCTTAAATGCCGGGGAGCTAATCGTTGAACCGGCTGTCCTGACCTGCGAGCTGGTTCGATTGGGACAACGGCGGCGAAGTACTTTTGATTCCTTTTTTGATGATCCTTTTTTCGGCCGGGCCACGCTTGAGCCAAAAACAGTATCCACAGAGGCCTTGAATATTAATGTAAAGCCGCTGCCTCCTTATACTGAGAAAGTTCCGTTTTCCGGGCTGGTTGGCAAATTCGCTGTTCAGGCGATTCTGGATGACACAGAAATTGCAGTGGGGGATTCTACGACCCTGTCCATTGTCATATCCGGCAGCGGGAATATCATGGATGCAGAAGAACCTGCAATCATTATCCCTGAAACGTTTAAGGTGTATAAGGATAATGCTGAAGAAGCGGTTACCATTGATCGGTCGGGCTTTTCCGGCAAGAAAGTGTTTCGCATGGCCTTAGTGCCGGTTAAGGAAGGGAATCTTGATATCACACCATTTCGTTTCAGCTATTTTGACGTGACCAAAGGGCGATATGAAGTCCTGGAAACGGATCCGCTTTTTATTAAGACCCGCCCAGCTGTTGAAAAAGAGCCGCTTGAAGGATTTTCAATAAAAGACACCGCATCATTTCAAAAACGTAAGAAAATAAAAGTTGAATTTATCGGCAGGGATATTCTGCCGTTAAAAGAGGGTATAGATTCCCTGGAAACAAAGACGGTATTTTCCGTATATTGGCTTTTTTTATATTTATTCATCCCGTTATTCGGTTACCTGATGGTGAGGCTTTATTTTTTATTTGCCGATAAGCCTATGGATGAAAAAACCGTGATGTCTCAACGGGCAAACATGGCATTAAAAAAGGCAGGGAAAGGCGAGTTGTCCGGAGAAGATTTCCTGTCCTGTTTATACACGGCATTGATTTCAGCGGTCCTTTCAAATGCGGGAGTAAAAGGTGAGTCTTTAACCTATACGGAAGTCCGGGACATATTGATGAAAGGCGGGTATCCTGAAGAGACCGGTCGGCATGCTGCGCAACTTTTAAGCAATATAGAATCTGCCAGATACGGCGGTCAAGAGATGAATCCGGGTGAAAAATCCCGATTGCTTTCCGAGACAAGAATGCTGATAAGGGGGCTTCTTTAGATGAGAAATGTTCAATTAACGGTGTTGTGGATAATATTATTCCTGTTGCCGGCTCCCGGCATACTCCATGGCTCGGAACTGACCCGGGCGTTTTTAGACGGCATAAACGAATACAAAACCGGTCATTATGCTGCTGCCGTCGAAAAGTTCTCTTTTGTTGCCGACAACGGTATTATAAATCCAAAGCTGTTTTATAACCTGGGAAATGCCTATCTTAAAAATGACGAGCTGGGGTATGCTATTCTATGGTACGAGCGGGCATTAAGATTAACGCCCAATGATCCTGATCTCAAATTTAACTTAGACCATGCCCGTTCCCTGGTTAAGGATATCAATGAGGACAAAAAAGGCCTGGTTTTTCAAATATTGTTTTTCTGGAAACACCTGCTAAGCGCCGGATCCATCCAATGGACGGCTATTGGCCTAAGTGGGATTTTTTGGATCCTGTTGACGGCCCGGTTGTTCATCAGAGAGAAAATATCAGGGATGTTATGCTGGATCGTTGCCGTTCTTGCCGTTGGATTCATCCTTACCGCTGTGTACAATCAGTATGAAGCAAAATATATCAAGCAAGCGGTCATTATTTCCAAAGCGGTTTCCGTTCGTTCAGGATTGGCGGAAGACGCCACCGAGCTTTTTATTCTACATGCCGGAACAAAAGTGGATATAAAAAAAGAATATAAGGGGTTTCTTAGGATATATTTCTCAAATGGAAAGATCGGGTGGCTGAAAAATTCTGATGCTGTGTTGATTTGATGTTGTTTTTTAAATTTTATAGAAGTTATGTTTTTGGTTTTTAACTTGTAAGTTGACAAAAACCCCCGATTGGGCGTAGTATTTCAAATCTATTTACGCTCACTTCGTGAGCCATAAGATGATGCCCCACCAGAGATTCAACCTCAATAACAAGGGACTTAATTTTATCCCGGGAGCCATGC
>JAUXEW010000306.1 GCA_030620375.1 Desulfobacteraceae bacterium
AATTTAGAACCGATTCACTAAAAAAGCTGCAGCTGGTCGGCCTTCCTTTTTTTTACCCGGGTAGGTGTCAATTCCTCCCAATCACCCTCAAAATTTTCCTCGGGAACATCCGAGTACATCACTTCCATCGTATTCCCATCGATCTGCTCGATGCTTGCCAGAGGATTAAAAAAGAGTTCCATTTCCTGCCGGGTCACTACCGGGAATTTATAATGTTTGTTGATATACTTGAGGTTGCCTTTTTCCTCAAATCGTTTTTGAACAAACTCGAGATGGTTTTGGATCCGGTGACGAATTCGGTCATTGGAAGTATCAATTACCGTATCCTTTATGGAAAAGATCTCATCCCGAAAACCGGATTCGATTTCAAAACCGATGCTGTTTCTCCCCGTTGACATGGCGGCGGACATGGTGGTTCCGGTACCCAGAAACGGATCCACCACCGTATCCCCTTTGGTCGAATACATATTTATGAGACGATAAGACAGCTCAAAGGGAAACGCCGCGCTTCTGAGCCTGATGGCGTTGTTTTTCATCTTCTGGGTGGTTCCGATTAAATCAAACCACACATCCGAAAACCAGCGGTTTCTTTCTTCCCAGAAGAATGCGCCTTCCCGCCTGTCTTGCTTTTTTCGCGGCGTGCTGAATTCTCTTTTAGAGCTTTTTCGCAGGATGAGAATATATTCATGCTCCAGGGTAACGTAAGCCCCCGCCGGCAGCATCCCCGATCCCATAAATTTGTTCGGAGCATTGGTTGGTTTTCGCCACAAAATCAGAGGCAGTGCACTGAAGCCGGTTTTCAGCATGGCCGCCAGGATTCTGGAATGACTGGGATACAGCCCGAAATCTTCGTCAATGGTCCGGACGGCATCGCCGATATTGATGCAGGCAATACCGCCATCTATCAATATTCGATGAATTTCCTGCCAGACCGGGTCAAGCTCCCGGTGCATCAATTCAAAGGCCTGCAATCCTTTTTCGTGTTTCAAGGCCTTGGCAATTGAGCTATTTTGGCGCTTGAACATGTCGTCCCACATTTCTATCATGGGGTAAGGCGGTGAGGTGACCACCAGATGGACACTCGACGAAGGGATGGTATCCATTTTTTGTGAATTTATAAAATGGATTCTATGTGTTGTTTTCATAATAATTTACGGAGATTATCTATTTTTGTTAAATTTAAATATGAACAAATTGAAGGCCACTTCAAATGATTGAATAGTCAATTCCAGCTTATCCGGAGTTAGGGTGATATTTCATATATTCTGCGGATAGTCAAATATCTCTTTCCATTTCAGGAAATGATGTTTATACATTAGGTTCAACGTTCACGCCCGCCCTGGCCTGCGGCTCCACTTCCAGCCCGTAGGGTTTACAGGCCGGAAGGCAGCCTACGCCTCGGAGAGTGCCACAGCCGGTATCAAGGAGATCAACCCTCTGCTATTAAAAACATATGCCGTGGATATAACTTCTTGAAATCCGCTCTGGGCCAAGGGTTCCCAGCTAAAGTGCCCTAACTGGTCTACATCAATAGTGTGACGTTTCAATCGAGTCGAGTTCTATGTTTCACCCAATGGGTGAAAGCGACCACTCCAGACAATGGAGTAGAAAGTTTCGGAAATCAACCTTTTGTAACCTCTGAACCTTGAACCCCGAACCTGGAACCGATCACTTTAGCTAATATGGTTTGAGAGGAAATCTGTGAGTTCCCGATCTGCTTTGCCGCTTAAAAAGACTGCTTCAGGCCAGGAAAGCCCATCCGGATTGCTGAAAGCACCACTTCCGCCGGTCAATGATTCCGAGGGCCAATACGTGCCTGCTTCGCTGCCCTTTATCGTCGATGCCCATGTTCATTTCTTCCCGGACCATTTTTTTTCCGCCGTCTGGCAATGGTTCGACCAATTCGGCTGGCCGATACGATACCGGCTGACGTCACCGGAAATTATTGACTTTCTTCTTTCCCGCGGTGTTAATCATATTGTTGCCCTGCATTACGCCCATAAACCGGGCATTGCACGGGACTTAAATGCATACATGGCAAAATTGAGCCGCTCCCATCCCGGGATAACCGCCCTGGCCACTGTATTTCCCGGTGAAAACAATGCCGCCGCTATTCTTGAAGATGCCTTTCAAAGCGGGCTTAACGGCGTAAAGCTTCATTGCCATGTGCAGTGCTTTGACATGAACAGCGAACATATGGATGAAATCTACCAAGCATGCACCGCACATAAAAAACCCTTAATCATGCATGTGGGGCGCGAGCCCAAAAGCCCGGCCTATCCGTGTGATCCCTATGTTTTGTGCAGGGCAGACAAACTGGAACGCGTTTTAAGGGATTACCCCAACCTGAACATATGTGTACCGCATCTGGGAGCCGATGAATTTGATGCCTATCGTCGAATGTTGTTAAAATACGACAATCTCTGGTTGGATACCACCATGACACTGGCGGATTATCTGCCCATGGACTTTTTTCCTGAGCTGATAAAAATGAGAGTGGATCGCATTATTTTCGGCACTGATTTTCCGAATCTTCCCTATGCCTGGGACCGGGAGATCAGACGCCTCATCGAGCTAAAGCTTCCGGATACCGCCCTGGAAAAAATCCTGGGAAAAAACGCATTGGAATTTTATTCAATTACATGTGAAACGGTCGCATGAATTGTAACCGTTCACAGGTTCAGGGTTCAAGGTTCAAGGGTTCAGAGGTTCATCTGTAATCATTGATTTATAAATCAAATGGTTAAATAAGGAGACCCATTATGAAAAAACTAACGGTTGAAGATTTGGATTTACAGGGCAAGCGCGTCCTGATGCGGGTTGATTTTAACGTGCCGCTGGAGGGTGGAAAAGTTGCCAATGACAAGCGCACCAAGGCGGCTTTTCCAACAATCAGATATATTGTGGAAAAAGGGGGGAAGCTGGTACTGATGTCCCATCTCGGCCGGCCGAAAGGGTCAAGGGTTTCCGAGATG
>JAUXEW010000050.1 GCA_030620375.1 Desulfobacteraceae bacterium
GTCGGCATAATGGAGAAAAATGTGGTAATTTCCCAAATTTGGACGTACTTGTCCATTGATGCGGGACGACATTTTTTTAACATGCGCCCTTAACAGAGAAACGGTGAGTCCGGAACAACACAAGTTGATCATGGCGGCGATCTCGCTAAGCGTTTCTTTCATATTCGCGAAAGGACCCCGACCTCTATCATAAATCCTTTGTTTACCCTTCGGGAAAGCCGAAGATTCCCCGTAGCTTGCTGCGGGGAATCTTCAATAGCTATCGCACGTCCCCGCGCAACCGAATGGCTGATTGCCGGTTGAAAAAGTTTCAGCTCCTTACTCAACCATGTCAATTTGAACAATGGATCATGTCGAATCAAACAGGACAGTTGATGGATGGACTGGTTAAAAATCTTTCGTTGTGATATTATCTTTTTTTTCGCATTTTGAATCTCTTTTTAAGGGTAGTAATGTGGTAACATATTATTATAACAACCAATAATATGCCGTATAATCCCAAAAATGTGAAGTCAAAATGCGTTTAAATACTTATTTTCAAAGAACTTTTTATGCTTTTCTACAGAAGCGAACTAATAACGTGCAGGTATTATGATGGATCCTTTGATAACCGGGGTTGTTGCCGATCCCGGCGGTAAAATTTTTGAACTTGAGGGATATGCGGCTGTGGGAATGGCGGGCACCTCGCTGGTTCCCCTGACCCGGAAAAAAACGATAAACATGCCGTATGGCGGAGAGTTGATGCTGTTGCCGGATAGACACCCCATTTTATATCATATATCAAAAAAAAGATTCGAGGTTTTAAAAAGGAATCCGTATAAGCCCGGAGAACCGATATTTCCGGTAGCCGCGTTTAATTCTCCCGGTTTTTTTAACCGCTATATCAGTGCATTTCATGAGGGGAAAAAGGCCGGATATTTACCGCTTTTTTCTTACGGCGGCGTAGGCTGGTATAAAGATAAGTTCAGAACTGCGGCAATTCTTGTAGACCGGGAGAAGCGGCAGGATTTAAGACTCATGAAACCAAACGATGTGCGTGCCGGTATCGATACAGCAAGAAAAATGATGCCGGCAAATAGATTGCGGAAGCACCTTGAAAAATGTGCATTGACATATGGATGCCCGGCCGGGAAAAACTTTTTTTTAGGTCGTTATGAAGCACCGCTGCCGGCTGCCACGGCTTGTAACGCCAGATGCCTAGGGTGTATATCCTTGCAGGAAAAAGATGAGATCAAATGCAGCCAGGATCGAATTGAATTTACGCCAAGCCCTGAAGAAATCGCCCAGGTGGCAGTATTTCATATTCACCGGGTTCCCCGGGCCGTTGTCAGTTTCGGACAGGGATGTGAGGGGGATCCGCTTTTGGCCGCTCATGTGATCGAGCCGGCCATCAGAAAAATACGCTCCGAAACACCGAACGGCACCATCAACATGAACACCAACGGCAGTAAACCGGATATTTTAAGCCGCATGTTTTACGCCGGTCTGGACAGTGTCCGCATTAGCTTAAACAGCGTCAGAAAAGAATGCTATGAAGCTTATTTTCGTCCTGTGGGATACCGATTTTCAGATGTTATCAATAGTATTGAGATGGCAATTGCCCGTAACCGGTTTGTGGCCATTAACTATTTAAACTGCCCGGGATTCACGGATACGCCTCAAGAGTTTGAAGCATTGGGAGCCTTTTTAGAAACGGTTCCCATCAACATGATTCAATGGCGGAATTTAAATTTTGATCCGAAGCGATACTGGGAGGTCATGGATCAAGTGGAACCGCACGGCATGCCGTTGGGCATGAAAAAAATATTTAACCGGGTCAAGAAAAAATTTCCAAACATACGGCATGGGTATTACAATCCACCCAAAGAAACGTTTTGGAAACCTTTTCAAAATATCCCCTTGGATTGAAGCTTGTCCTCAACAGCGAGCGCATTGCCCGTCGCTTGCTGCTGCGGGGTTAGGAATTAGAATGAAATGGCTGGAAGCCAAAGTCATATTGGAGAATGATGCGGCGGTGTTTGTCGTGGAGGTGGTTGCGGATATTTTTTCCGACTTCGGTCTTCAGGGAACCGTTATTGAAGCGCCCGATAATGAGCCGGAAGAGGGGTGGGGCGATGACGCGTCGGGCCGGCCGGAGAAACCGGCTGTAATCGGATATTTCCCCCAAAACCATCTGATTGAAAAACGATGTGAACATCTGGAAAAACGGCTTTCAAATCTTAAGCAAACAAGCCGTGTAAAATATAGTGTGGTCTATCGGGAAATTGATGAGGAGGACTGGGCTGAATCCTGGAAAACCTATTTCGTGCCGGAAAGGATCACTGATCGTATCATTGTAAAACCGACCTGGCGTGAATATGACGCAACCCCGGGTGATATCATCCTGGAGATCGATCCGGGAATGGCCTTTGGTACGGGAATTCATCCCACTACCGCTGCCTGTATACAAATGATCCAGACCTATTTGAGACCCGGTGACCGGATGCTGGACGTTGGGACCGGGTCCGGCATTTTAATGGTTGCCGGCGCAAAGCTCGGCGCGTCACAGATAAGCGGTATTGATATCGATGAAGTTGCCGTAGCGGTTGCGCGAAAAAACCTGGTGCAAAACCGGATCGATCCGGAAACATTCGAGGTTATGACCGGAAACCTTATCGACCCGGTAAATGGCCGGTTTGAGCTGGTTGTCAGCAATATCTTATCGGAAATTATTATACGGTTATTGGATCACATTCATCTGGTTTTGGTGAAAAACGGGATTTTGATTTGCAGCGGGATTATTGAAAAAAACAGAGACCCCGTTGTTCAAAAAATGATATCTACCGGATTTGAAATTATCGAGGCCCCGGTCAAGGAGGGTTGGGTTACTATTGCGGGGAGCTTCAATCACTAGATAGTTTCCGGTTTCATATCCGGCTCGTCACACTCATCATACTGAATGGCGGATAGTTCATTTAAGGCCTCACGAATTTCCCGGGTGCCTTTATCGAATACCATCCAGACGTCCTTATATTCTTTTTTTACTTCCTTCAAGGAGAATCGGCCACCGGTCTTGTCCAGATACTGATACACAAGATTACTGATCGCCTTCCAGCTGTCAAGTCGCGTCTGGCTGTTTAGAGACGTTAAGGTGTCAATGGTTTTCAATTTTTTACGATGAAATCTCGAATTATAATATTTTTTAAAGACGGTCAGCCACAGCGATAGAATGAGTAACGAGCAAACCCCTCCGGCGCCAAACAGCATCGGCTGATCCAGTCCGGCAAATAAAGGGCCGGCCATCATGGCGAAGATCGAAGCACCTCCGCCAAGCAGGCTGACTGCAATGCCGAGGAGTGCATATTTCAGGCTTGCCTTTCGAAAATTTAGCCGGTAATTGACCAGGGCCTCCAATAAGTGTGACAGGCGCTCACCGTGGATTTCCACAAAAGCGGCCAGGTTGTCCAGATGGCGGCGAGGGGCCTGCAGGATGGCCTTCCTTAGTTCTTCCCGTTGATTTTCAAGATGGCGCAGATAGCTAAAATCCGGCTCGGATTGTCGATCAGAAGCTCTTGAAGCCCGATGCGAATAGGTTAAGTGTATCATGGGAACATCTTTTCGCCCCGTCATTTGTGACAGGTTCCAGCATAGCGTTCCGTATACCCGTAAAAGATCGGTCAGGGATTCACATTCGTCGATACGATTTAATACAAAGAGAACCCGGTCTTCAAAGGTTCTTGCGGGAAGTGTATCCCTCAGGCTGGTGTATGCCTCGCGGACGGTGCCGGCCTTATGCGGGTCGAACAACACCAGCACGAGGTCGGCAATATGGGCAAAATCGCCGATAACTTCCTGATAGTTGTACCCCCGATCCCGTTCGGTGATACTATCCAGCATACCGGGCGTGTCGACGATGGCGATATTTTTTAAAAACGGTGAGTTGATCTTTTTCAGTCGAAAATGGGCGGCAAAGCGCTGCCCGTGCTTTTTCAGGGTCTCAAACGGGTATTCGGGGTCATTGAGCAGAAATTTTCCGTCGCGTTCCTCGGTAACCCGGATGGTAACATCGTTTTGCGCCGACTCATCATAAGTTAGAATCGTAAAAGAATCATCCGTTGGGGCCTGGCCGGTGGCCTGGATTTCTGCTTCAAGAAACTCATTAATCAGGGTTGACTTGCCGGAAGAATAATTCCCCAACACCAATACCAGGGGGCGCCATTTAATATTGGTTTCCAATGGAGAATCACTATAAGCATAACGAAGCGCCACCGGCGTTAAATGGTTTTCCACCATCTCCAGTATTTCAGATCGAAGTGAATTGATATAGTTTTCACGATACATGGTTTTCCCTTAGCGACCGGATCATATTTTACCACCGCGCCTTTTGATCTCTTCGACAAGAACCAATTCCCCGAGTTTGCCGGGTACACACATGACCGCTCTGCCCCGATTGATTTTGGCTATCGTATGGGTGAACTCCACCAGAACAGGGTTGTCATCCAGCATAAAGGTTTCAATATTCATGCCCTTGGCGGTGACTTTTCTGACTTCGGCAAGGGTGGCCTTACATGCGTTGGGGCTCAGTCCGAACATGGAATCCGGCAATTCCACATAAAGATGATTTCCTTCATAATAGGCCGTGGGTTGGCCATCCGTAATAACAATGACCCGGTTATTTCTGTTTCCGCTTTTTTTGATTAATTTCATAGCCACGCGAAGGCCGCCTTGCAGATTCGTATACGGCCGGTCTGTATCCCAAACGGCAAGGGCAAGTTCATTGCCCTTTAATTCTCTGGCTTCAGTGGAAAAGCCGACAACATGGAACGTGTCTTTTGGGAATCGGGTCCGGATATAATGATCCAGGGCAAGAGCCACTTTTTTGCCGGCTTCAAACCGTCCTTCCCAGGACATGGACCAGGACAGGTCCAGCAGAATAATCGTCGTCGATGTAATGAGCTGTTCTCTTTCCCGGACATAAATATCCTCGGGAGACAACTCGATACGGCCATTTTTAATAAAATCTTTGGACACGGCCTTTAAAATGGTTTTGGTAATATCCAAATCAAAACGATCTCCGTATTCGTATGGGCGTGATGAATCCGGTTCGATTTCACCGGATTGGGGCGCATTGCCGGATTGACCGCCCTGCCGGTCTTTTTTGACATGATGATATATTTTTCCAAATGCTGTCTCACCCAAGGCCCGCATCCCCCTCGGGGTCATGTTAAACCCGGTTTTTCCGTCAAAATCGGCAACCCCTTCTTTGGAAATAATATCCGGAAGTTGAAGCAGAATGTTGAGGGACTGTTCCGCCGGATCTCCCAACGCTTTTTGCAAGTCCTTGAGGTTAACTTTCGAAATCTGGCCCCTTAACAGCTGTTTTTGAAGTTTTTCAATCGATTTGAAACGACGCATGAGTTCAAGTGCCTGATCAAAATCCAAAGACTCATCGCCGGTAAAATGCGCGGCATATTGACCATAAAAATCATAAAGTTCGAGAATATCGTTTTTACGACTTTCCCATTTATCAAATAAGGATTGGCTGTCCGGGTTAGTGAATTCAAAATTATCGAGTTGCTTTAATTTTTCCAACAGGCCGGGTTGCAGTTCCTCATATGACGGCGGTGGCGCTATCCCTTTTTGCGTCCGTGTCACGGCTTCGTCAGCCAGAAGACGTTTCAGGTCCGCCATGGGTTTGTCAAAGGCTTTTTCAAGGTTGTATTGAGAAAAAAGATCTTTTTTTTGCTCTTGAAGCTCTTGGACCATTTCAGAAAGCCCCATTACCCTGAAGTTCATGCCGGCCATCTGAAAGCCGTTCCAAAACATTTGTGCCAGGGACATGTTCGGGCTCATGCCTTTTAAGATATTGTCCATGAATTTATCGACAATTTCTTTTTTACTTAAACTAAATGGGGATTGTGTGCCGTCCCATCTTGTATAAGTCATACGTCTCATTTGTATATAATCCCTTTATGAGTGATTTCTCGATTGAGCTTATTGGATAAATGGAGTCCCTCCAGTATAAACTCGATAGCGGATGCGGCCCGGGCCGAATTTGTCGGGTCCACCAGCGTTTTGACGGCCTCTTTTAAGCCGTTGATTATATTATACCCGTCCATATAATCTTCAGACGGCTGTTCGATCGATATTTCTGCCGACATTCCGTTCTGAAATGAATCCACAATCGGCAGAAGGTCCTCAATATTAAAATACTCATCAAACACTATTTTAACAGCGCTTTTTGCCAGGTTTTCAAGAACTTCCAAATCATTGCTGTCCGGTATTTCATATTCCAATTCCAATTTTCCGATAATGGCCGGGAATGTCGATTCAATGTCCGTAATTCGTGGAACCGCCGCTTTTTCATCCACGGCAAGACACCGCTTAACAGCGCTTCCCACGATGGCTTCGCAGCTTCGAATGGAGACGCGACAACTGACACCGGAATGTTGATTGATATCGTTGCTCTTTCTGGCTTGAAAGGTGATTTCAGCTAATATTTCCTTTATAAATTCCGGCACATGGATTTTGATTCCGTCTATTATGAGCGGTTGGATTTCCTGTTCCATGATTTGGATTTCCTGTTTTTTCTTTTTCGGATAGTGGGTTCTGACCTGAACATCAAACCGGTCCTTTAAGGGGGTGATGATCCGGCCCCGGTTGGTGTAATCTTCCGGATTGGCTGTAGCAATAATTAAAATATCCAACGGCAGTCGCACGGGGAACCCTTTGATTTGGAGATCATTTTCCTCCATAATGTTAAAAAAGGCCACTTGAATTTTTTCCGCCAGGTCCGGGAGTTCGTTAACGGCAAAAATGCTTCGATTGGCCCGCGGGACCAGTCCGAAATGTATGGCGGATTCATCATCCAAGGTTCTCCCCTGGGCAATTTTAATCGGGTCAACTTCCCCGATGAGGTCAGCAGTGCTGACATCAGAAGTTGCCAACTTTTCAATCAACCTTCTGTCTTTTGGAATGTAAGTGATGGGAAGATTATTCCCCAATTCGGCCAGTCTGTTGCGACAGTCCACACAAATAGGGTCAAACGGGTTGTCATGAATCGGACATCCGTCAATCGCCGGCATTTCATCGTCTAAAAAATCGGTCAGGCTCCTGATGATTCGACTCTTTCCCTGACCCCTTTCACCCAGAATAATCATATTATGACCGCACAAAATGGCGTTGATCAGGCCCGGCAATACACTGTCATCATATCCGATTATGCCGGGGAAGAGCGGTTCATTATTTTGTAATTTTTTGATTAGATTTATCCGCATTTCTTCCCTGACCGTCGGCAGGCTTGAAACCTGCTTTTTTAACTCGCCAAGGGTTTGAGCTTTTTTGTTAGGCATATCCACTCCTTATAATATTGAACAAGCAATGCGAGTGCATTCTCCGCTGTGGAGAGTCTTCGATAGTATTGTTTCAGGGATCAGGAAGTCTGTTGCCGGATTAGGCGCTTGCCCGAATCCCGGTCATGTAATCTTTATCCAACTCCCATTTAATAACCGGAAGAGACCCGGCATCAGGTGGCGTAAATCCGAAAATCAGACCTAAAAAATCCATTACGATTCGATACGTAGCTCCCCAAAGCACCTCAGTATCTCCTTCGACATGGTGGAGATAACAGGGGAAGAATCGGGGGTGCCCGTTAAATGACATTTCCTGGTCTTCAGGTATGCTCAACTCGAAAGCCGCATAGTTGTCCGGTTTTAATAAGTCTCGAAATGGTAAATGAACGATCTTTTCCACCTCCCAGTTGGGGAAAAACCGTTTTTGCCGGGGAATCCAGGCAACCATAGGAAAAATATAGCGATTCCTTGTCATCAACTGCTGGGGGGGGAGAACCCCCATAAAATTTGCCCCCAAAGGGTTTAACCGCATTTCTTCAAAGCTTTCCCGCAAACTGGTAGCGTATAAGATCGCCAGTTTCCGGGCATCCCCGGGATGATGCGAACGGCATTTTGTCCAGAAGATCCAACGGGTTAGTGGAGAAAATGGAAACGTTAACAGCTTAGACAAAAACTTATCCAAACCGAGAGAGACACCTCCTCCCGGACAACACAAGTCCCCGGCTTGCTTGACTTTTTTGGATCTTTTGTTCAATATTAAGCAAAGCTCGCCCGGATTGTCACTGTAATTACATTTCGGGCCGACAGGAAACAGTACCGCAGATTGGTTCAGCATATCCTCAACGTTTCGGGGTAAAATTTCTTTTTGAACTTTATGGTTATACAGCGTAAGTTGGATATGCCGGATAAGTTTATCATTGCCGGCGTTTAGCAGCATTTTTTTCTGTTGCTTTTGAAATGTTGCATCATTTTTTTCCATATATCCCCATTCGTTTTGTTATGGAACAGTTTGAATTCAAGGTCAAGCATCTTGTCGGTTTTGTTTTTGAGCCATTACCGGTGGTTCAATATTGCATATCGACTAACGTTATAGAATTGCAGAGAAAAATATCCCACATTTCTTATTGACATCCAGATTGGATTAAGATTAGTGAACCATAATAATTTCCCTCATTTAAGGAGTAAAGATATTGAAAAGATATTATTTATTCGCCTTTTATTTCTTCTGCTTGTGCGGCGTTTTCAGTTTATGTGGTAAGAGCAGCGATCTTTTATTTGCCGAAAATTTCCCGGACAAGGTGAAAAGTCCTATTAAAGAAACGATCCGGATTCGCCAAGAAACGCAGCGATCGGAAGACGACTGGTCTTTGGAAAGAGAAAAACTGACGGTACAGTACGAGGCGCTGTTAAAGAAACAGGCGCATCTGGCGAGCGTCAGGGATCGCCTTAACAAAGAGATTACGTTTTATACCACCGGCATTGAATCCTTGAAACAAAAGATAGAAGACGTGTCACGAATATCCGAAGAGATTTCCCCATATCTTGATACGGTTTACGATCGATTGAAAGAACTGGTGGATAACGGCGTGCCGTTCCTGGTGCAAGAAAGGCAAAACCGTATTCATTCCCTTCGCCGAATTTTGGATGATTCCCAGGTTGAGGTCAGTGAAAAATTCAGAAAAGTCATGGAGGCAGTGTTTGTTGAGGCGGAATACGGAAACACCATTGAGGTATATCAGCAAAGAATTGCTGTAAATGGAAAAGAAATTCGGGCTGACATTTTTCGATTAGGCCGTGTTTCCCTCTTTTTTCAATCCTTAGACCAGACGATTACCGGTTGTTTTGACATTGCTGCCGGTGGGTGGAAGATTTTACCAAAGACGTTCAACCGGGATATCAATACGGCAATCGAAATAGGTTCCAAAAGGCGACCTGTGGAGCTGGTGAATTTGCCGTTGGGAAGGATTTCAATTCAATGAAGCGGATTATGATGCGGCATATTTTAGGCATTATCTTCGTATGTCTGTTTATATCATTGGCGTATGGCGATGATATACGGGAGAACGAGCTTACCGCAAGAGAGAAAAAAGCGGCACTGTTAAAAAAAGTCGAACAGGAAAGAATGGGGGCCCAAAAAGAAGCCGAAGAAAGGAAGCAACGCATATTGTCCGATAAGGACGCTCTGCTCGCGGCCATTATCGAATTAAAAAACCAGGTAGAGGCGCTTGAGGGAGAAAACCGGCAGTTGGTGGATAATTTTGAAGCAGTCGTTGGAGAGAAGAAAGAATTAGAAGGCCGGTTGGGAGAAGTTGATGCCGTGATACGAGAGCTTATCGGATTTATTCGGACCAATGCAAAAGATTTGGGCGCACTACTGGATGAGAGTTTTCAAGGCGCTTTTGATCCACATCAGGGCGATCGCTTAAAGTTGCTTGCGGACAAGGCCACTTTTCCCGGTATGGACGACATAAAATATATGGTGGATCTTTTTTTTAAAGAAGTTCAACACTCCGGGGAAGTTAGAGTTGAAACCGGGACGCTGATCAATCGGTCGGGGGAAGAAATATCCGGTAATATTTTGGTGGTGGGCAATTTTACCGCAGCCTATCAGGCGTCTCGGGAAGTAGGATTTTTGAATTATTCTTCTCAGGACCGCCGTCTTTTCGCCTTGTCCAAGCTTCCTCCCTACCGTATAAAGAAGAAGATCAAGCAGTATATGGCAGGTATATCCGAGGATGTTCCGATAGATGTATCGAGAGGCGGCGCATTAACACAATTGACTCGCCGCCTCAGCCTTTTTGAGCAGATCCCAAAGGGAGGGCCGATTGTCTGGCCGATCATCGGCATATTGGTTTTGGCCTTAATAATCATTACCGAGCGCCTGATATTTTTGGCCAAAAAGAATATGGATACCGAGCATTTTATGAACACGGTCAATGGATTTGTTTTGCATGACAATTGGGAAGGATGCCGGTCGCTTTGCGATCAATATAAGGAAAAACCGCTGTCACATGTTATTTTGGCAGGCGCAAATTTTAAGGACATGGAACGGGAAGATATGGAAAGTGCCATCCAGGAGACCATCTTGCGCGAGATTCCTCCCCTGGAAAGATTTCTATCAACCCTTGGCATGCTGGCGGCCATTTCACCGTTGCTCGGCTTACTGGGAACCGTAACCGGGATGATCAACACCTTTCATGTGATAACATATTACGGAACGGGAGACCCGAGAATGATGTCCGGCGGCATATCCGAAGCTTTAGTGACCACCATGCTGGGTTTGATGGTCGCCATCCCCATCATGTTCAGCCACACATTATTAACACGCCGGGTTGAAAACATGATCGGAGAATTGGAAGAAAAAGCCGTATCTTTTATTAATTCTGTTTATAAAAGCAGGAACAATCGGTGATCCGGATGCTTTATGATCATATCCGTCATATCGAAGATTATTTGATAAGCGGCGGTGTTGTAATGGCGCCTCTGATTATCGTATCATTTATCTTGTGGACCTTGATTATCAACCGGACGATGTTTTTCCGTCGACTTTATCAAAGGAACATGAACCGCAAACTGGCGGCGGAATTCATCCGGGCAAATCGATTGCCGGATTATCATCGATACAGAGGGGCCATAGCCCTTTTGGTTACGGAATTTTTAAATAGACGAAGCAATGATTCGGAATTGGATTCGCATATTCTGGATGAAGCCGTTATGTCTTTGGTGGCGTCGCTGGACAAACACCTTGCACTCATTAGCATCCTGGCCGGTACGGCTCCATTGCTCGGGCTTTTGGGTACGGTGACCGGAATGATCACCACCTTTGATATTATCGCTATTTTTGGGACGGGGAACGCCAAGGCCATGGCCGGTGGGATATCTGAGGCGTTGATTACGACCCAAACCGGATTATTGATAGCCATACCGGGGTTGTATATGAGCAATTTCTTAAAACAACGGGCTCAAAGATTAAAACAACGGATTGCTTCGGTGGGGATTTATCTGAAGCGTTATGTGTAGTCATTTCAGCGTACCGTCAGGAGATTAATATGTTAAATATCACGGCGGTTAGAAAAGCAAAGCGCCAGGTGGTGGAATTGAACATCGCACCGCTGGTCGATATGGTGTTTATCCTGCTGATCTTCTTCCTTGTAACCACCAGTTTTGTTAAAGAGACCGGTGTTGATATTAATCGGCCCACAGCGGCGACTACCGTAAGCAAAGAAAAATCAAACATCCTCATCGGTATTACCAAAGAGAACAAGGTGTTTATGGATAAGCGGGAGATCGATATCCGGGCCTTGAGGGCGAACGTCGAACGGGCGCTTGCTGAAAATCCCGAAGGGGGCGTGGTGATTGTGGCGGATCGAGAGAGCCACACCGGTGTAGTGATTATGGCCCTGGACGGATGCAAGCTGGCAGGAGCGAAGAACGTGTCTATTGCGGCGAGCCTTTCCCAGGATGTCGAGTAATATGGAAAAGATGACCCTGAGCTGGAAAAGACATTTTCAAAATAAAACCGGATGGATTTCGGCTGTGGTGTTTTCGCTGGTTTTTAATGGGGCGCTATTTAGTTTAATGCCGGGTTTGATCGCCGGGGTTGCCGATAACCGGGGCGATTTACAACCGCTTCATACCGTTAATGTGATACGGATCAAGCGGCCGGAACAGCCCCTGAGGAAGAAGGTGATTAAAAAACCCGAAATTGTGGAAAAACCGGAAAAAAAACAGGTTGAGAGAGAACTTTTTCACCCCAAATCCTTAACCCGGCTAAAGCTGCCGTTTGAAATCAATCCGAAACTGCCGGTGGGTCCCGGGATTGTCCCGACGCTGTTTTTAGAAAAATATTCCATTCATGGAATAGACGCCTATGAGATGGGAGATATCGACCATCCCGTCACTCCCTTAGTACAGGTTCCGCCCATTTATCCCATGCGGGCAAGGCGTCTGGGAATTGAGGGGTGGGTTAAGGTTAACATATGGGTTACAGCGGAAGGATTGGTTGAACGGACGGAAGTCGTTGAAGCCCAACCCCAAGGCATTTTTGAGAAGAGTGTTATTCGGTGTCTGTCTTCCTGGCGGTTTTCACCCGGTACGGTGGATGGGGTTCCCGTGAAAACGCTTTTGAGAACGACTATCCGGTTTAGTTTAGAAGATGAATAATATGGGCCTTACTGATAACGGATTATGAGAATATTGATTCTGACCATTTGTTTTTCGGTTTTATCGTCCGGCGTCGGCATATCAGCAGATAGGGGGCGCATTCCCCTTCCAGCTGCAAACGCATTAAATAAAACCCACGCCTTTCTGGAAAAGGATCAGATTGCCGAAGCAATCGAAACGCTTGCATCATTTAATGGCAAAGGGCATGACCATCACCTGGTTTTCTTTACCCTTGGAAATTGTTATATGCTGGCCGGCAGATTCGAAGAAGCCGGGGAAACATACCTTAAGGCAATTGAACGGTCACCGGATTATGCGCCGGCTTGGTTTAACCTGGCCAAGGGCTTTTTTGAGTTAAAGCAATATCATAAGGCGGGTGATGCTTTTGTTAACGCCTATGATGTGTCAACCGATAAAAATCCGGAAACCTTGTATTATGCGTCCGCCGCATATTTTACGGCCCGTCAGCCGAAGCCGGCCCTTGACACGTTTAATCGCTTGCTGGCATTACATGAAGGTGCCGTAAAACTGGACTGGAAGGCAACCCTGGTTCAAATTCTGCTGGCGTCTGACAAACCCCGCGATGCCCTTCCGGTGATTGAGGAGCTGGCGCAACAAACAGAGGGCAAAGCGCAAAAACAATGGCAAGAGGTTCTGTTGTATCAATACTTGTCTTTGGGTATGAACCGACGGGCGCTTGAATATGCAAATGAATTAACCATGAAAGACCCGTTGGAGCCCCAATGGTGGAAAGGGCTTGCTCACCTCAATCTTTTAGAAAACCGGAATGAAGATGCCCTGGTTGCGTTAACCGTTTATGGTCATTTGACCGGGCTTTCGGTTGAAGAAAAAATACTGATGGCGGATATTTCATTGTCTATCGATATTCCGGTTCAGTCCGCTAAGCTATTGGAGGAAATTCTTTCAGAAAAATGGGATATAAAAGTTGTCGAAAAGCTTGCCGGAAGTTACCTCGCCCTTCATAAGACAGAAGACGCCTTGAAATGGGTCGAAAAAGGGTTACGGCGGGATGCCGGAAATGAGGACCTGATCATGTTAAAGGGCAACCTTTTATATGCCATGGAAGCGTTTCCCGATGCCATGGCGGTGTTTGGTGATTTGGTTAAACGGGATAAAACTCTGGGAAAGGCGTGGCTGATGCTCGGGTATGCCGCATGGAACGCAGAATATATCGAAACGGCCTACAAGGCCATGAAAAAAGCGGTAACTTTTCCCGGCCAACAGAAGTCAGCACAAGAAGCTTTATTGAAGCTTGACAAGATTAGAAGCCGTTCTAGAACCTCCTCCAGTGTCCCGCTCTCTTCAGGTGGACAGTCTCAATCCGCTTGATACCCGGAAGTAAATGACACCAACCGCATAACCGGCAGTTGTTTACCCCGAC
>JAUXEW010000138.1 GCA_030620375.1 Desulfobacteraceae bacterium
GATTATTATCTTCGTGCTCTTCGTGTGCTTCGTGGTGATTGCAATAGGCGGGTAAAAAAGAGGGAAAAAAGATAAGATAAAAGTACGCTTCACTGAGAAGAACCTTAAATAATATTGACCCCAAAAATTAAAGGATGTTATAAATTTTAATTTATGAAGAAGCGTGATTTTGGATTGCCAATTTTGAACATTTATAAGCGAGGAGGTTGAATATGAAAGCCGGGGAGTTTAGAGATATTCTTTACGAAAAGGATGATGATACGGGTATTGTGGTGGTTACCATGAATACGCCTAAACGAAAAAATGCAATTAGCTCGATAACCGGATTGGAATTATGGTGGGCAGCCGATATTTTTGAAAAAGATGATACAGCGCTTGCCATGATTATAACCGGTGCCAAAGATCCGGATATTGACGACCCTGCAAAAGAGGCTTTTTCCAGCGGTGGATTTTTTAGTCAGGACGTTACTGAAAGCATTGGTGAATACGTATTGGATCAGCTCGACCCTAAGGATATTGCTGCGAAAAGACTTGTTGAGAAGATGTGGTACATCGATAAACCCGTTATTGCTGCCATTAACGGACTGGCCATCGGTATGGGTTTTACCATGCCGTTAAGCTGTGCAGATTTGATCTATATCTCTGAGCATGCATGGATTCGGTTACCGTTTGTGCGGTTGAATATTTTGCCGGAATTGGCCAGTACGTTTATTTTACCCAGATTGGTGGGAATGCAGAAAGCAAAGGAGATCATGTATTTTGGAGAAGATATTACTGCCGAAAAAGCATATGAGTTGGGCTTGGTTAATAAGGTGATCCGCCACGATGAATTACTTCCTTATGCGAAAGCGGCCGCATTGAAACTAATTCCCCCGAACGGTCCTGGTATGGCGGTGAGGTTGACCAAACGAGCCCTTCATAGACAACTATGCAGCGACATATCGAGGGCTTTGGATGAAGAAAACATCGGATTAAATCAGGCTTTTAAAAGTGAGGATTTTATAGAGGCTGTGACGGCCAGAATTCAAAAAAGGGAGCCTGTATATAAAGGTAGATAAAAACGGTTTAGATTTGTGAAATGGGCCTAAAATTTCTTAAGCTCTGAACCCGGGAAGGGCCACCAATATGTTTTCTCTGCCGTTTTTAGATCCTCCAACATAAATAGCACATATGGTGATGATAATCCGAAAGATATTGAGATTTAAAAATAATCGGTTGCTCAAGTCTGATTGAAATGATATAAACAGCACAAAATGATCATTCTAAGCACTTTCATGATGCCGTTAAGGCCCTGCTGAAATAAGAGGATCCTTTTTTTAAATCAAATTCTTTCTATGCTTATAGATTGACTTTAAAGGGCGCCTAAGTCCTATTTTGAAGGACGATAAGCGATGTCTGATGTGCTCCCTGTCATTTGGCAGGGCAAACCGTGAACCAAGAAATAGAAGCCATTCTTTTCAGGGATAAAATGTATGATACAAAATACCGCAACAATAGAAACAACCGTTACCCCGGAGGATTTTGAAAGCCTTTCCATTTATTGGGGCAACCCTGAATACGACTTGAATTGGGATTGTGTTTTTATACTTCCGAACTGGATACATGCTTGGTGGCAGGCCTTCGGCGATGGAGCGGAGCCATGCCTGTTTTCTGTTCGACAAGGAAATGATGTGACCGGTATCGCCCCGCTGCAAGTCAGAGATCATATCGTCTCTTTTATCGGCAGCATTGATGTCTGTGATTGCCTTGATTTTATTGTCTCGCCCGGAAAGGGGGATTTGTTTTTTAATACGCTGCTCGATTATTTGGCTCAAAAAGATATTATCGGTCTAGACTTAAGATGCTTGAGGCCGGATTCTCAAGCACAAAAAGATTTGATTCCAATTGCCCGAGAGAGGGGATACGATGTGGTTTGTGAACCGGACGGTCTTTCACTTGAAGTCGATCTGCCCATGACCTGGGATGATTATTTGGGACAGCTGAATTCAAAGCAACGACATGAGTTAAAACGAAAATTTAGAAGGTTATACGAGGCAGGAGACACTGCCTTTCAGGTTTATAATGATATGCACAACATTCCTGAACGGTCGGATATTTTTTTTAAGCTCTTTCGGGAAAGCCGATCGGATAAAACGGAATTTATGACCCCTAAAATGGAGTCTTTTTTTAGCGCTATGATTTCCGCCATGACCAAAATTGAAATCTTGAAACTAGGCGTTTTATTTTTAAACGATGCGCCGGTTGCCGCCGTCTTGTTTTTTGATTATAATAATATTTTTTATCTGTATAATAACGGATACGATCTCAATTTCCGCTCTTTAAGCGTGGGGGTATTATGCAAGGCCCTTAGCATTCAACATGGTATTGCCTTAGGAAGAAAAACGTTCGATTTTTTAAAAGGGCCCGAACCCTATAAATATCGATTGGGAGGGAAAGAGGTACCCTTAACCAGGTGCCGAATAGCCATAAAGTAATTTGATTTATTTAAATTAGGTATTATTTTTAAGAAATATAAAAACGACAAGGGAGTAAAAAGATAAAAGTGGATCAGAAAACCATGAATATAGCAATGTTGAGTATTCATAGCTGCCCCATCGGTGAATTAGGGGCAAAAGATACCGGTGGGATGAGTGTGTATATTCGAGAATTGGCAAAGGAGTTGGGGAAAAAGGGCCATTGCATTGATATTTATACACGGTATCATGGTCCGAAACACAAGCGGGTGATGGCGTTAAGTGAAAACGTTCGACTATTGCATGTCAAAGCAGGGGACAACGGCGATATGAACAAACTGGCCATTTACCCTCATGTAAAAGACTTTGCCGTTGCTCTGGATGAAATTAAGCAGGGTGACGGTGTAGAATATGACCTGATCCATAGTCATTACTGGTTATCGGGCCTTGTTGGAAGAATAGTTCAACAATGGTGGAATGTTCCTCATATGATCATGTTTCACACCCTTGGTGCCATAAAAAATAAGATAAACATCGGAGTGCCCGAACCTGATTTTCGCATTTGTAATGAAACGGCGCTGGTTCAAAGTTGTCATAAAATTGTGGCCGCAACGATAAAAGAAAAACACGATTTTATTCAACATTATAATGCGGTTCCGGAAACCATCAGCGTGGTTCCGTGTGGTGTAAATCAAGACTTGTTCCAACCGATGGACAGAAAAATTGCCAGAGAGCACCTGGGATTAGGAATAAATGACAAGATCATATTGTACGTTGGCAGGGTTGAACCACTTAAAGGGTTGGGTCGACTGATTCAGACTGTTTCCCATTTGAAGAACCAGGTCGCCGCCAAATTGATAATTGCCGGTGGTGACGACCTTGACCAGCCTGAAATGAAGCAAGTGACCGGGCTTGTACGACAGTTGGGTGTTGAAGATTTGGTCACTTTTGCCGGTAGGGTGGACCAAATAAACCTGCCGTATTATTATAATGCGGCCGATGCCTTAGTGATAGCCTCTTTGTACGAAAGTTTCGGACTGGTCGCCTTAGAAGCCCTGTCGTGCGGAACACCGGTTGTTTCCACAGCAGTTGGAGGAATGAAAACAGTGGTTCGCCCGGGAGAAACGGGTTATTTGGTCAGTGACGATACGGTAAAATCCATGGGAAAATGCATATATGACATTCTTTCGAACCCGGAATTTTATCAGGCGCGCTCATTAACGATCCGGAATTCTATTTCCAGATTTTCCTGGTCAAATATCGCAAAAGCCCTAATCGAGGAGTATCGATCGCTTCTGTCGGACAATTCTCAGGGATGCCGGTCCACACAGCCGACAGAAGTGTTTAATTTAAGACGGGCTTCATGCGGGTAATATTCTTTGGTTCTTCTCCAATTTAGTTGGAGAAGAGGGTCCAAGGATTCCCGGAGTCAAGGATTCAAGGGTCTAAGGTCAGTGTAAAGCCCTTTCAAACCATAAAATGACTGAGTGCACCTCAAACCCCACAGACCGGTATAGTTCACAGGCCGCTGTGTTTTTGCTATCGGTGGTCAGTTCAACAATTTCAATACCCTGATTTTTGAGATGGCATAGCCCTTCATACAACATCAGCTTGCCAAACCCTCTCCCTCGATAATCCGGGTCTACTCCCATCATATGGATCCGTCCTTTTTTTCTTTTTAAACGTGCATTTGTCTCCTGATTAATTCTGGTCCAGCAGTAACCAACCGTCCGGTCCCCATCAAAGCAAAGGATGATATCCTTCGGTGACCCGCCGGAAGAATTGACAACGTGGCTGACCTCTTCAACTGCATTGGGATTATACCCCCAGCTTCCTTTGAAAAAATGATTTTGAATCATAGCCAGCCGGTTTTCCTCGTCGCTGCGTAATGGTCGAATCGTAACAGCGGTCTGACTGATATCCTGGATTTGGGTGTCGTAAAGGCGAAGCTGCAGTTCAAAATAGCGGCGAATCCCTTTAAAACCATGTTTTTTAAGAAACCGTTTTGCAGGCTCATTCGCTTCGAATATATCCACATGAACGATCTTTGCGCCGATGTCACAGCCTCGAAGAAGGGCAAGTTTAAATAGCTCCGAAGCAATTCCCCGGCGTCTATACCGGGGATAAACCAATGCGTCCAACAACACTCGTCCGATGTCTAGTTCGGGAATCAGTTCACAAAAGCCGATAATTTCTCCCTTTTTTTCGGCAATAAAAATATCTTTTTCCGGAGTACGATGGGGGTGATTTAAGTCTTCGGCTAAAATCTTTGGCGTCACCTGCAGGCCGGATCGATTCAATTGATTCGCATCCATACAAAACTGTAAATAGTTGTTGAAATCTGCAGGACAATAGTTTCTAATTATGCAATTTTTTATATTCATGGCTGATGAATTTTTAAAAAAATCGAAATTCAGGCGGTTTAAATTTCCAAATTTGAAAATCGCTCAATTTAGAATATTATTACACTATATCCATCTTCTATACCTTATTCAATGGATATTATGATGCATATTGGAGAATGAAAAATGAAGAAACCCGTTTATGCAATGGTTGTTACCCCACATCCGGATGATGCAGAGTTCGGTATCGCCGGAACAGTGGCCCGTTGGACAAGAGAAGACAAGCAGGTGATTTATGTGGTATGCACGAACGGCAACAAGGGTACAAACGATCGCAGCCTGTCCCCTGAGGACCTGTCAAAAATCAGAAAGAAAGAACAGTTGAATGCGGCGGATGTGTTAGGCGTAGGTGACGTCGTATTCTTGGGATATCCCGATCAGGGATTGGAAGACACTTCTGAATTCAGAAAAAAGGTCGTCCGTTTAATTCGGGAATATCAACCAACAGTGGTCGTAACGGCAGATCCCTACCGCCGTTATATATGGCATCGTGACCACAGAATAACCGGTCAGGTGGTTTTGGATGCCGTTTTTCCGTATGCTCGTGATCATTTGGCATATCCGGAATTATTGGACGAAGGTTTGGAACCGCATAAGGTTAAGGAGATATTGTTTTGGGCTGCTGAGGATAGCAATTGCCGGCTGGATATCACCGATACATTTGATATTAAGCTTTCGGCACTTCGCTGTCATAAAAGTCAGGTGGGGCATCGGAGCGTTCAAGAACTGGAGGAACGAATGCGAAAGCGGTATAAGGAATTTGCCGAAGGAGAGGATTTTGAACTGGCTGAGGCATTTCACCGGGTCGAAATTATCCATTAAGTGATTAGAAGCCATTTTGAAATGGCTTCTAATGCCCTATTTAGTGTCCATCCAGAAATGGTAGTCCCGCCATGGCGGGATTGGTTCAGAGCAAGGCCTTAGCGATTTTGAATCCGCAGCACCCTCGACTTTCGCTCAATTGGGGTGACCATTTTACGGTTTTCCGGCTTGTCCAGGCTAGGATGAGAGCCAGGTGACATCGCCACAAAGGTCCGGATCATGTGGCTTTGAAGAAAAAATCCGGTATTCTTCCTTTTCTTTTCCAACCACAGTTGAGCCGCCATGGCCGGGGAACACCATTGTATCTGCCGGTAATTGAAAAATTTTATTCGTCAAGGATGAAGTGATCTGCATAAATGCAGCCGGTGACCAGGTTTTTCCCGGGCCACCCGGGAAACAGGTGTCTCCGGAGATCAAAAATTTGTCATAATAAAAGCAAAGGCTTCCCGGTGTATGCCCGGGAGTGTGAAATACGGTTAGCTGCACATTGCCGAGATCGACCACATCATTGTCACTTAGCAATATATCCGGTTGGATAGGGAGTTTTTCAGCATCTGAGATATGGGCGGCTATTGGAATATTCAGTGTCGATTTCAGCTGTGCCAGTGCGCCGATATGATCCGGATGGTTATGTGTAATGAGGATATACCGGGGATTTGTTCCCGCCAAAGCCTCAATTACCCTGTCCGGTTCGCCGGGTGCATCGACCACAACACTATCCTTTGTTTCTTGACATGTTACCACATAAGTATTGGTGCCATATGGTCCTAAAGAAAGCTTGGTGATTTTAATGAGTTTGTTTTCTGCTACGATTTCCATAATCTTTCTCTTTAATTAGTGTTGCGTTAATTAACACACATGGTTATCCATTTGCCGTCGACCATCACAATTCGGGAGGGGTCGTTGTCTCGGCTCGGTTGTTTATACGCGGTGATGTTATATTCAGGGTCATGCGGCAGCTTTACCCCGAATCCCGTTTCGGTTGGGAATGCCTGGGGAAGAATCGGCCTGACCTTTCGGGAGCTTGTTGCTGAAAACAGATGATCGACAGAAGTATATGCGGAGAGCTCTTCCATGATTTTTAATGTTGGCGGCATCAGTAGTATTTCTTTATTTGCCTGTTTTTTTAACGCTTCGGCCGGAGTGACCCACAGTGAATCGGTGAGTTCGATGGCGTCGTGCGCGGGATGCTGGTTTTTCGGCATCCTTGCCAGAAAAAACCGCGTATCAAAGCGCTTTTTTTCAAGCTCCGGGGTAATCCATCGAGCGTAAGGCAATAGCATATCCAAGGCATAACGGATGTTTTTTTTAGCAGCGAAATCTCTCAATGTTACAGATCCCTGATGCAGTTTTTCTCTGTAACCGGGAAAACAATCGGTGGTATGGGTGTCTGCCCCGGGTGTTGATGTTTTTGCGTCTAGACCGGCAAGCAGTACCCCTGACTCTTCGAAGGTTTCACGAACGGCGGTAAAAAAGAGCCCCAAAGCCTTGGTTTCCGAAAGATCGGGTTCGTTTAAACGGGTTACCGCCTCCTTTGTGGACAGCCCTTTGGCATATGATGACAATATGGGGTCACAGTCCGCAGAATCGAGTGCGCCGCCGGGGAATACGTAAGCACCGCCCATGAACCTTTGGTTTTTATGACGTTGCATTAAAAACAGTTCAAACGGTTTTTTTCTATTTCCCCGGATTAGGATTACCGTTGCGGCATCCCTGGGCCGGACTGCTTCAGAGTTTGTATGTTTATCCATATCTATTAATCCCGGGGGAGTAAAAAGGGTTATCCTGCTTACAGTGTTTTTTTTTAAGGGAGCTACTCGTTTTTTTCTTCGGGTGGTTTGTCAGTGCCTTTTACCGCTTCTTCCACGGTACTGTAAATTGTTTTAAACATTTCAGGAAAACCGCTGGGAGAAACTCTTCCGGTTTCAATAAATTTGACAGCGATTTCCTTGGTTGCCCGCAGGATTTGTTCATTAATTGAGCCCATAATAATTCCTAGGTACTGAATTTTTGGAATAATTGGTTCTTCTCCAATTTAGTTGGAGAAGAGGGTCCAAGGATTCAAGGGGTCCA
>JAUXEW010000207.1 GCA_030620375.1 Desulfobacteraceae bacterium
AGCTCGGTCCGTTCGGGGAACGGACCCTACAGCAGGACATCGTACACAAAAAAGCCTGGTCCTCTGGGCCAGGATTCTTTACTATAACCTGATTTAAGCGATTTTTTACGAAATTGCTCAATTTCGGTAAGCATAAGGAGTCTGTTATGTTCGGTATTGGAATGCCGGAGATGATATTAATTCTGGCGGTTGCACTAATCGTCATCGGCCCGAAGAAGCTGCCGGATCTTGCAAAATCGCTGGGTAAAGCTATGGGTGAATTTAGGAAGGCAACCAGCGAAATCAAAGATTCTTTTGAAATTGATGACGAAATCGAAGAGATTAAAACAAGTTTGAATTCTTTTAAGGATGTCCATTCTTCAATACCGGGAAATGAAGAAACCGACCTGGCAGTCGAAAAAACGGAACAGGAAACCGAACAACCGGGTGACGCAGGGCACACCGGAAAAGAACAAAGGAACGTCGATAGATGAATGAGGATTATAAGATTCCGTTTACTGCTCATTTAGAAGAACTCCGAAGTCGATTGATTGTTTCTTTTATCGCTGTCGGTATCGGATTCGCAATCTCATATGCATTTAAAGAAAAGATTTTTGAAATACTGACGCAGCCACTGATTTCGGTCATGGGGGAAGGGGACAAGCTCATTTTTACCGGTCTCCCGGAAGCCTTTTTTACATACCTGAAGGTTGCGTTATTATCCGGTCTTATGTTGTCGACACCGGTGATTCTATATGAATTTTGGATGTTTGTTGCTCCCGGGTTGTACAAACAGGAACGTCGCCTTTTGTTCCCGATTATATTTCTATCGTCATTTTTTTTTATCGGTGGTTCGCTTTTCGGGTATTTTGTTGTTTTCCCTTTAGGATTTAAATTTCTTTTGGGATTTGCTTCCGAAACCATTCGACCGCTTCCCTCTATGCGGGAATATTTAAGTTTTTCAGCAAAATTATTACTTGCCTTTGGGATTGTTTTTGAACTTCCCCTGGTTATAACTTTTTTATCACGGATCGGGGTGGTTACCGTTTCGTTTTTAAAAAAGAACAGAAAATATGCTATTTTAATATTTTTTGCCGGCTCTGCCATGTTAACCCCACCTGACATTGTAACTCAAGTTATGATGGCATTACCCCTGATGGTTCTATACGAGATCGGCATTTTTGGTGCGAGAATTTTCGGGAAACAGAGGCCGGATGACAATGACGGGGAATCTTGAGAAGCCTAAAAGCAGTTCCAAAACCGCTTTCCTTAAGGTTCATTTTTAAAGTTCTAAGCTTGCTATACGAAATGTAAAAACTCTCGAAATTGTCATACCGAACTTGACCCGTCATCCAGAACGTATTGAATTTGCTGGATAGCGAAAAAAGCTTCACTACGTGCCCGGCTTTTGCCGGAATGACGGAAAAGAGAACGTTTCGCCAAAAAGGCCAAAAGGCTGTGTCAATAGGTTTTGAAATGGTTTTTAAGATATTTGTCGTTGACAGAGGTGCTCCCCATTGATAGGTAATAAGAACCTGTGAAAAATATTACTCCGTTGCAACGTACCGAACTTTTTCGAACGATAAATACTAAGGTAAGGGAAGGGGGTGAAAGGAGTTGATAAATAAGCGGGCTTTACTGCTGATTTTAGGTATTGCGGTTGTATTTTTAACAACGGCCGTTTATGCCGGAACTACAGTGCCGGATGTTATTAAAATGGAAAACAAAGCTTACACCAAGCACAAGAAAGGGATTGTTGAATTTTCTCATAAAAAGCATACCGAGGATTATAAAGTGGGTTGCGGTAATTGTCACCACGATGAAAACAACACACCACTTGACAATCTCAAAAAAGGGGACAATGTTCAGAATTGTATCGAGTGCCACAAGATTCCGGGTGAAAGACCCAAGGGTAAAGATGCTCCCAAGCTTACCAAACAGCAGCGTCTGGAATACCATGCAGAGGCTATTCATTATAACTGCAAGGATTGTCATAAATGCTATAACAAGGAAAGAGGCTTAAAATCTAAGGACCCGGGGTATGCGCCGACGTCTTGCACGAAGTGCCACCCAAAAAACAAATAATCGAAATTTACAAACTTCTTAAATATCGGGCAATTTGTTGAGATTAAACAGGTTGCCCGTTATTATGGTTCCCCCCCCTATGCGGGTGGTGGTTTGCTCTTGTATAATGCGGCATTCTTAACCATGGATTCCGACCATGCGGAAAATCCCAATGAATGGACGTGGGTATAGGTCGCCAGCACATTTTTGTAGCAAACGCCGTCTTTGCCTCCGAGAAATCCGGCGCCTCGTTTCATGGAAAATACCAGATTGTCGTCATTTCCATGCCACTGTAGTACCTTAGAGTAATGAAATTCATGGCCTTTGAACTTAGTCCCCACCGTAAAAAAAGGATTCTCTTTTTCTACGGAAACAATCGTGTAACCATGCCCTTGAGGTTTTTTAAAAAGTCCGAATACAACAGGCAAAACTCCGGCCATGGGATATGTTTTATCTTGGAGTACCATTGCTTTTCCTAAGTACATCAACCCGCCGCATTCGGCATAAATTGGAAGTCCGTTATCGGCCAATGCCTTTAGCTGTGATTTAAATTTTGTATTCTTCGCCAATGCTATCGCATGGGTTTCGGGAAAGCCTCCGCCAATATAAAGGGCGTCCACCGGTGGAATGGTTTCATCGGCGAGCGGGCTGATAAACAGAATCTCGGCGCCCGCCCGGACCAGCGCTTCGATATTCTCCGGATAGTAAAACTGAAACGCAGAATCCTTAATGATGCCGATTTTGGGTAATGCCGTGTCCTTAAAAAAAACAGGATCGACTTTTTGAACATGCGGTGTTTTACCCGATGGATAAGGGGGTTCAATGTCACCGCCGGCGTTGGCGGCAATTTTAGTGATGGCATCCAGATCGAGGCAGGATGATGCAATACGGGCGGTTTTTTCAATGGATTCCTTTGCCCATGTATGCTCAGGTGTAGGGACAAGCCCCATATGTCTTTCAGGAAAAATTTCTTCTTTAAGCTTGGGTAAAACGCCGAGGACGGGAATACCGCAATGGTGTTCGATGCTTTTGGTTAATATTTGTTCATGTCTCGCTCCGGCTACGCGGTTAAGGATAACCCCCTGGATATTTACTCCCGGGTCAAATTGCATAAGCCCTAAAAGTACTGCCGCCATAGTGCGGGTGGTTTTCGTGCAATCAAGGCACAGAACAACCGGGGCTTTTAGCAACTTTGCCAGCTCAGCGGTGCTGGTATCTCCCTGGATATGGATACTATCATAAAGGCCGCGGTTTCCTTCGATTACCGCAATATCATCTGATGAAGTGTGTAAAAGGAAGGAATTTAAGATCTCATCTTCCGGGATAAGAAAGGTGTCCAGATTATAACAGGGTCGGCCGGCTGAAAGTGCCAGCCAGCCCGTATCAATATAATCCGGCCCTTTTTTGAAGGGAGCGACAGAATATTTTTTTTTCCTTAGTGCCGCTATTATTCCAATAGATAGTAGGGTCTTTCCAGACCCGCCACGTAAAGCAGAGATGACAATTTTGCTGCATTTCATATTCGACCCGGAGACGATAAACGAAAAACATTGGCTGACGTCAAAGTAAACCACCGGGTTTTTTTAATTAATAAATTCCTTAAATTCATCAACCAAGTACTATTGAAAGTCTCGCAAAAATTAAAATTTGATGGTAAATCAAAAACGGAATTAATCTTCGTGCTCGGCGGAAGCCTGTTTCCCGGTCCCGGGAAGTCCATACATGGATGTGCTTCCGCTGGACCAGTATTCAAGCACTTGCTCCGTGATCAATTTATTCACAATTTTTTTTGCTTCCCTGGGCTTTAAACCAAGGATTTTAGCCAAATCACTGAAATAAAACTTTGATTTTGACTTTAATTTTTTTGTCAGTTCAGTAACTATCTTTTCTTTAGCTTCTTCGTATTCCATTTTTTCGCCTTTTTTATGTTTGATGCCTGACGGGGGCACGATTCGTGCCCCCGTCGGATATGTTGTGATTTAAAATTTAAATTGCGTCGTCTGACGCCATGTAAAATAGGCGGGATCGCGGAAATCATCAATCAGATGATGGGTGAACTCGAGTTCACATTTGTCAAAGAATCGTTCCCAACCGATCCTTTCCGCCCATTCACCGAGACGCTCGTACTTGTTGGCACCGGCGGCATATGCTTCGACCATCTTCTGAATGGCAGTGGTCATGGTCGGCCAGCGCGGCATTTCATTGGGAATAAATGCCACAACAACCTTTGAAAATTTAGGAGCACTGATCCGGTTGGAAACTTTTCCACCCGCCATCAGCACGATGCCGTCTCCTTCCTTATCGGATAGCGGCATTGACGGACACATGGTGTAGCAGTTCCCGCAGAACATGCACCGATCATTATTAACGGCAACGCTTTTTACCTCTTTACCGTCATCGAGCTTAACCTTGGCCGGTTTGATAGCCGCCGTGGGGCAGGCGGCAATAGCCAGCGGAATTTCACACATTTTATCCAGATATTCATGGTCCAGCATCGGCGGTTTACGATGGTAACCCAGGATCGCGATGTCCGAACAGTGAACCGCACCACACATATTCAGGCAGCATGCCATGGAAATGCGAAGATGCGCCGGGAGCCGGTGATTTTGAAAATCATCAAACATGACATCCAGAGTCGCCTTTACCGTACCGGAAGCATCTGTTGCCGGTGTATGACAGTGAATCCATCCCTGGGTATGAATAATGTTGGTAATTCCGGCACCGGTTCCGCCAATAGGAAATTTGAAACTACCGCCGTCAAATTTTCGGCTTTCCAAATCCTGAACCAGCGGTTCTACCTTCTCCTCGCTGTCCACTATAAATTCGATGTTGTTTCGGGTGGTAAACCGGATGTGTCCGTCACAGTGCTTCTCCGCAATATCACAGATTTCACGGATATGCGTGGTAGTCATGAGACGAGCGCCGCCGCATCGTACCGTATAAACTTTGTCTCCGGTTTCTGAGACATGAAACAGAATGCCGGGTTTCATGAATTCATGATAAAGCCATTTACCCTTGTTTTTTGCAATGATCGGAGGGTAAAATTCGTCAAATTTTCTCGGACCAATATCGGTGATCCGGTCTTCCATGGGTTTGTCCGGATTGTAACCT
>JAUXEW010000202.1 GCA_030620375.1 Desulfobacteraceae bacterium
AGAAAATAGTCCCTACAAGCGGAAGCATCTTGGTTGTTGGCGGCGGGATAAGTGGATTGACCACGGCCCTGGAAGCTGCCGAAGTAGGGTACGAAGTGTTCCTGATCGAAAAAAATCCATCCACCGGCGGAAGAGTCGCGCAGCTAAATCAGTATTTCCCGAAGCTATGCCCCCCGTCCTGTGGACTTGAAATTAATTTCAGAAGGATAAAGGATAATCCAAAAATCAAAGTGTTTACCCTTGCTGAAGTTGAAAAGATTGAAGGGACGCCCGGCAATTATACTGCCACCATTAAATTGAACCCCCGGTATGTGAATGAGAATTGTACCTGCTGTGGGGAATGCGCTACAGCCTGTCAAACTGAAATTCCTAATGAATACAATTTATCGATGGACAAAACAAAAGCGGCCTACCTGCCTCATGAAATGTCTTTTCCAGCCCGGTATGTGATTTCACCCCATATTATAGGAACCGACGATGCAATGCGGTGTAAGGAAGCGTGTCAATACGATGCTGTTGACCTTGACATGAAGGCCAGGACCATCGACTTAAAAGTGGGTGCAATTGTATGGGCAACAGGATGGGAGCCTTACGATGCGACAAAGATTGACAATCTAGGATTCGGCCAGTATCCGAATATCATTACCAATATGATGATGGAAAGACTGGCTTCTCCCAACGGCCCGACAAAGGGAAAAATTGCTCGCCCGTCAGACAGCAAGGCGCCGGAGAGCATTGCTTTTGTTCAGTGCGCCGGTTCACGAGATGAAAATCATCTTCCGTATTGTTCTTATGTATGCTGTATGGCTTCGTTAAAGCAGACAACCTATATACGTGAGCAGTATCCCGATGCCAAAATATATATTTTTTATATCGATGTAAGGGCTCCCGGCCAGCGGTATGAAAAGTTCTATAAAAAGATTAAAGAAGATGAAAATGTCTTTTTTATCAAGGGAAAGGTTGCAGAGGTGAGTGAAGATCCGGCTACTAAAAATATCACCGTAGTTGCCGAGAACGCAGTGACGGGGGAAAAGATATTCCAGACGGTGGATATGGCGGTACTGGCCACAGGAATGCAACCCACTGCTGCAAATGCTAAACTTCCTGCCGATCTCAAATACAATGAGGACGGCTTTATTATTAATGATTTTGAAAAAGGGGGTATGTTTGCTGCAGGATGCGCCAATAAGCCGTTAGACGTCGTTTCGTCAAATCAAAATGCTACCGGTATGGCCCTTAAAGCAATTCAAACCCTGGTGAAGAGGTAGGAGGTTATCGATGGATAAAAAATATGGTGTGTATATCTGCACAGGTTGTGGCATTGGGGATGTTCTTGATATAGAAGCGCTATGCGGAATTTCTGAAGAAAAAAAATTTCCTGTTAAAACCCATCCTTTTTTATGTGGAAAGGGAGGGGTTGAGCTTATCAAGAAAGATATTGCCGATGACGGTATCAACACTATGGTTATTGCCGGTTGTTCCCGGCGCGTAAATTTTGATGTCTTCAGATTTGACGGCTGTATCGTTGACCGGGTCAATCTAAGAGAACAGGTTGTATGGTCTCATCCCCGATCCGAATTTCCGGCGCTCACGGAAGAACAAAAAGACGATGGAGAACACTATGACAGCCTTCAGATGCTGGCAGAAGATTATCTGAGAATGGGGATGGTAAAAGTTGAAAAAATAGATATTCCCGAGCCTCAATTGCTTGAGAAAGGCATTTGTCGAAAAATTTTGGTGATCGGCGGCGGCATTGCCGGTATTTCTGCAGCCATTGACGTGGCCAAAACCGGTTATGATGCAACCATTGTGGAAAAGGAAGCATCCCTTGGCGGGCATGCCGCCAAACTCCGGAAACAGCTTCCGGTTGAAGAACCGTATGACAGCCTGATTTCGCCGATAATACAAGAAAAGATCAAGGAAGTAGAATCCTATTCGAATATAACGGTGAAAACCGGCACCGTGGTGGCGCGTATTGCCGGACAACCGGGTGAATTCACCGTGACCTTCAAAAAACCGGGGGAAAAAATCGAATTTGATGTTCCGTATCCGCTTCCCGAAGAGATGAAAGTAGATGAAAGCGGAAAAGAGTTTGAAGCGGAAAAGCTTTATGAACTTTATATGGAATACAATAAAGGTAAACAAGATATCTTAACCTTAGACCCTGACGGAGAATTGTTCGGGGCCGTCATCCTTGCCGCAGGATGGCGTCCGGCTGAGTTGGAAAAGGACGCTTATCCGCATCTGGGTTACGGTGAATTGCCGGATGTTGTAACCAACCATCAATTTGAAGAGATTGCCGCAAAAGGTAAAATCGTTAAGCCTTCAGACGGCCAAGCGGCCAAATCGGTTGTATTTATCCAAAGCCCGGGCAAAAGTGATGACGACAGTGACTTTGGTTACGGTGGTTCGGTCACCAGCCTGGTTGCGCTAAAGCAGGCCAAATATGTCCGTGAAGATTATGACGACGGCAAGGCCTATATCTTTTATCAGCACATGCGAACGCCGGGTCTTTCGGAGAATTTTTACATGAGCATTCAGCAGGATGACGGTATCTTTTTGACCAAAGGTGATGTTATCGGGGTCTCTAAGAATGGTGATGGCATGATGGTTGAGGCCGATAACACATTGCTGGGTGAAAATGTCAAAGTAAAGGCCGATATGGTGGTTCTGGCGGCCGGGATGGTCCCGGTTACCGTGGATGAACCGGTGGTCAACCTGGCTTACCGGCAGGGACCGGCGTTTCGCGATATCGATCTTTTTGACGGGTATTGTGACTCGAATTTTGTTTGTTTCCCCTATGAAACCCAGAGAACAGGCATTTACGCTGCGGGATGCATCCGGCGCAATATGACCATGGAAGAGTCGGGAGAAGATGCCGCAGGTGCTGCTCTAAAGGCTATTCAGTGCATCGAATCGGCAAACAGGGGTGTTTCCGTACACCCGAGATCCGGCGATATGACAGTGCCCGAGTTTTTTTTCCAAAGATGTACGCAATGTAAACGGTGTACGGAAGAATGTCCATTCGGGGCGCTCGATGATGATGAAAAAGGAACTCCCAGTCTGAATCCGACGCGGTGCAGACGCTGCGGCACCTGTATGGGGGCATGCCCCGAGCGAATCATCAGCTTTGCCGATTACAGTATTGATAGTGTCGGTTCCATGATTAAATGCGTATTTGTTCCCTCTGAAGATGATTATGATGAACCTCCCTTAAGGATTATCGGGCTTGTTTGCGAAAATGATGCTTACCCTGCGCTGGACATTGCCGGGATGAACAGGCTCAGCTATTCTGCAAATGTTCGTTTCGTTCCGGTAAGATGCCTCGGGTCGGTAAACGTGGTTTGGATCAAGGATGCGCTTGCCAAAGGGATGGATGGTATTTTTTTGCTTGGCTGCAAGCACGGCGATGATTATCAGTGCCACTTTGTAAAAGGTAGCGAGCTGGCAAATGTCAGAATGGAAAAAATCGGTATGGCACTGGAAAGCCTGGCATTAGAAGAGGAACGCGTCGCACAATTCGATATCGCAATTGACGAGTATGACAAGCTTCCGAAAATTATTAATGATTTTGCGGAACTGATTGAAGAAATGGGTCCGAATCCGTTTAAGGGATTCTAAATGATTGGCGATTTAAGAAGGAAGCAGTTAATTATACGTCAATCGACAATTTTCAATAGATAGTGTCCATCCAGAAATGAAGATTTTTGTTCAAGATCAAGGTATGCGAAAAAAATAACCGGAGGCATATGTTTGATATTCCGAGGATTATTTTTTTCGCATAACGATGAGATGGGGCAAAAAGACCATTTCTGGATGGACACTGATAAGAGGAGATACTCATATGACGGATAGATACATGGTTGAGCCTGATTTAGATTTTATTAAAGAAATTTCCGGGCTGGGCGGTGGAGACCTGAAAAAGTGTTTCCAATGTGCAACCTGTTCGGTGGTTTGCCCCATTTCTCCGGACATCAAACCATTTCCCAGAAAGGAGATGATAGCCGCTTCATGGGGGTTGAAAGATAAGCTTGTCGGAAATGCGGATATTTGGTTGTGCCATAATTGCGGGGATTGTTCAACGCTTTGTCCACGTGGGGCAAAACCGGGCGACGTATTGGATGCGGTGCGGATGTATTCGGTCCAGGAATATGCTACACCCAAAGCCTTGGCCAAAGCAGTAAACGACCCCAAAAAGATACCGCTTCTTCTGGGCATACCGGCTCTGTTGATGGTCATTGTAGGCTTACTCACCGGTTTTCTTGATTTTACTCCGGAGCTCAATGAATACGGGAAGATTGCTCACGCGAAATTTTTTAGCACCTGGTTAGTGGATATATTTATGATTTCGGCGGCTACCTGGACCGTAGCGATTATGGCGTTAGGGGTGAAACGGTTTATCGCAGATATTCATGAAAATGCGATCAAAGAAGGTAAAACGGATAAAACGGACATCAACCCCGTAGAATTTGTCAAAGCGCTGATTGGGATCATAATGCCCGTATTAAAGCATGATAAATTTAACGAATGTACCGAGAACACGGAACGCTCCACCCAGCATATGATGGTGCTTTTCAGCTTTATCGGGCTTTTTATCGTAACGGGCGTTTTTTTTATAACGTTATATGTATTTCAGATTCACGGACCCTATTCTCAAATGAATCCATTGAAATGGCTGGCGAATGTCAGCGGCGTGGCCCTGGTGATCGGCAGCGGGTTGATGATCAAAACCCGGATGTCCAAAACAACCGATCAGGTGAATAAATATAAGGATTGGTCCTTTCTCTGGCTGGTGTTTGTGGTGGGCCTTTCCGGCATGTTATCGGAAATGACACGGCTGGCAGATATGGCGGTAACGACTTATACCGTTTATTTTATTCATATGGTGACTGTGTTTTGCCTGTTTGCATACCTGCCGTTTACAAAAATGGCGCATCTCGTTTACCGGACCGTCGCCATGGCGTATGCCAAATATTCAAATAGAGGATTCTAGAGACAAGCCGGATAATGTGGTCATTACAGACGGTTTGTGAAACTGTCGCTTAAAAATAAAAAAGGGAGATGGTTTAATTCCACCTCCCTTTTTTTACGTAATTAAAACATGGTGTTCAAACTATTTGGAATTTGCATCACCGGTTGCCGCACCGTGAAGCTTGACCTCAACTTTTTCGGTCAGTCCTTCGTAGTATTCTCTTAAAATGGCAACTACCTCATCCCGCCCAAAGTGATCGGGAAGATCCCCGCCTTCGGAAAGCATTTTCCGTAACATCGTTCCGCTTAACAAAACGCGCTCTGACTTTTCATGTG
>JAUXEW010000143.1 GCA_030620375.1 Desulfobacteraceae bacterium
AATTGATTTTATAACCCGATTTGAACAACTGCTCGTACACGGGATCCTCCATCTGTTCGGGTATGATCATGAGAACGACGAACCGGAATCCTTACGGATGGAAACCAAAAGCATAGAACTTTTAGAACTCATTAAAACTATCTGATTATGACCACTACCCAGATTCAAATCACCAGCCGCTCTGCCGAAGAAACCCGGGCCTTGGGTAAAAAACTCGGGTTGTGCTTGACATCCGGTATGATTCTGGCATTGACGGGAGATCTGGGTAGTGGGAAAACCACTTTTATTCAAGGACTTGCAAAAGGACTTGAAGTTTCTGAAAATTATCATATAACCAGCCCCACCTACACCTTAATCAATGAATATCCGGGAAGGGTCCCTTTATATCATGTGGACCTATACCGGCTTGAACACTCGGATGATTTTGAAAATATCGGGCTTTATGAAATCATTGACAACAACAACAACATTGTTGCCATCGAATGGGCCGACAGGATGACCGGTGAGATTTTCTCGGAATATCTCACCTTACATCTTGATATTGCGGATGATGAAACCAGAATCATTTCTATCAAAGCATACGGACCCCGGGCAGACAATTTGGCAAATGCACTAAAAAACCGCCTTAAGGAGTAAAAATGGGTTTAATTGTCCAAAAATACGGGGGAACGTCAGTCTCCAATCTGGATCGAATACGAAATGTCGCAAACCGGGTTGCAAAAACATATGACAGCGGTCATAATATTGTAGTTGTCCTTTCTGCGATGGCAGGTGTTACCGATGGGCTGATTGAACAGGCAAATCAGCTAACCGAGACGCCGGATAAGCGTGAACTCGATGTTTTGTTGGCTACTGGCGAACAAATGACTGCGGCGTTGCTGGCCATAACCCTGGAGTCCATGAGATATCCTGCCAGATCCCTTTTAGGACACCAGGCCGAAATATTAACGAATACTACATTCGGTAATGCCCGTATTCTTAATATCGGTGCCGGTCGAATCAAAGCATTAATAAACCAGCGCCATATTGTGGTCGTGGCCGGATTTCAGGGCTGTGACGATGAAGGAAACATCACCACCCTTGGGCGCGGCGGATCGGATACATCGGCCGTCGCCATTTCAGCTGCGATTCAAGCGGACGCTTGCGAAATTTATACCGACGTAGGTGGCATTTATACGGCAGACCCGAACATCTGCAGCAAAGCAAGAAGAATTGAGCGAATCTGTTATGAAGAGATGCTTGAGATGGCGAGTCTCGGTGCAAAGGTCCTACAAATCCGATCGGTGGAATTTGCAAAAAAATTCAATGTGCCCTTACATGTAAGATCATCCTTTAATGAGGAGGAAGGAACCATGGTTGTTAATGAAGAGGATGTGATGGAAAAGCTTGTCGTATCCGGTGTTACCTGTAATAAAAATGAAGCGCGAATTACATTAAGAAAGGTTCCTGATCAGCCGGGTATTGCAGCGAAAGTATTTTCTCCCATCGCCGATGCCGGTATCCAAATCGATATGATCATACAAAATACACGCCAGGGCGGTCAGACCGATCTTACATTTACCGTCCCGGAAAAAGATTTTAATCAAGCCTTGCAGATCTCCAACCGAATAGCGAATGAAATCAATGCTACGGAAGTACTGGGAGATAGCGATATCGCAAAAGTTTCCGTTATCGGGGTGGGGATGAAAAACCATTCAGGAGTGGCTGCAAAAATGTTCAGTGCGCTGGCTGCGGAAAATATAAATATCCGGCTGATCACCACATCGGAAATTAGAATATCTTGCGTGATTACGGAGAAATATGCAGAGCTTGCCGTTCGGACGCTACATGATGCATTCAGTCTAAGCAATGAAAAGATTTAACAGGGATCAATCCATATTTGCCATCCTAACGGCGGCGGTAATCATCGGCATTATTGTCTACCGGGCATTTCAAGCGGTTTAGAGTGTATGCTACATTACGGTTTCAATTTCTTCGGCAATTTTCAAAACCGCCGCCAGAGGATCTCTTGCATCCCTGATGGGCCTGCCGATCACCAAGTAATCCGATCCTTTTTTTATTGCCTGTGCGGGAGTTGTTACCCGTTGCTGATCATCTTCGGTAACCGCCCCGCTGCCCGGTCTTATCCCCGGTGTTACCGCAAGAAACGCTTCACCAAATGCACTTTTTATCATCTCCACTTCAAGCCCGGAACAAACTACCCCTCTGCATCCGGCCGATTTAGCCATGGCGGCTTTTTTCATTACCAGTTTTGATGGATCAGCCGCAAATTCTTCCAAGTATCCTGAATTACGGATATCGTCCCCGGACAGACTGGTCAATAGGGTTACACCCAACACCCCCACCTTGCCTCTGCCGCCGGAAACAGCTGCTTTGAGCATACCGATTGCTTCACCACAATGAACCGTCGCCAAATCGACGTCAAGCTCCGCGACAGACGCCATGGCACGAGAAACCGTCACTGGAATGTCATGAAATTTAAAATCCAAAAAAATGCCGGCACCGCCCGCGTTTTTTATCATTCGGATAATATCGGGACCTGAGCGAATAAACAACTCAAGCCCTATCTTGAACATTCCCACGTGCTCCGAAAGCAGGGTTATATATTTCTTCGCGCCGGCATAGGTTGAAACGTCCAGTGGGAATATAATGTAATCCTTCGCTTTTTTCATTCTCCATTTCCTTTACTGTAATCCTTAATCCTTTCATCCGGAACCTTGCGGATGGATACTACCTAGTGTCCATCCAGACTAAAATCTCATCACGGAAGTCAATCGTACCATGATCATCAGATAAAACACAATTCAATGTTGACCGGACCCGATGTTGGGCTTTTGAAATAAAATGGCGGGCAATTTTTTTCTTCCGATCCGATTTCAGCCCATCCCTGCATAATAAGTAACTGATAACGGTATCCGTAGCCATTTCAACCAAACGCCTGGCGTGATATTCCTGATAAACCGCATCTTGCTTTTCTTTAATATGGGTAACAGCCGTCTCCAAGTGGGTTCTGAGTTTCTGGGCGGCTTGAAATAAATCCCTGATTGAGGAAAAGTCATTGTCGCTTTCAAATTCATTCAATCGTTCGAAAACCACGCCCCTGATCACGCCGCCGATGGCGGCCACGATTTGCAACTGGGTTGTCCCTTCATAGATATTGGTAATCCGCACGTCCCTGAAATGTCGTTCTACATTAAATTCACAGGTGTACCCGACCCCACCGTGGACTTGAATGGCGTCATAGCAGACTTTGTTGCCCATCTCAGCGGCATACGCCTTTACCAGAGGAGTAAAAAGAGAAGAAAATTTTGAATACTGCTTCAGAGCATCTTTTAAATCCGACTGACTTTCAGGATGTCGTGCAATTTTTTCCTCAATCCCCTCTTTGATGTCCACCATACGGGCCGTCTCATAAAGCAAGGTGCGTGCCGCTTCAATATTGACCTTTATGTCGACGAGGATTTCATAAATTGCTGAAAAATCATGAATCTGCTTTTTAAACTGGACACGTGACGCGGCATATGTCTTTGCCTCCCGATACGCGGCTTCGGCGATACCAATTGCCTGGGCGGCAACGGCAAGCCGGGCACCGTTCATCAAAGACATAGTATATTTCACCAACCCCATTTTCCGTTTTCCCAATAATTCAGCCGGTGCATTATTGAATTGAATCTCGCACGTTGGTGAACCGTGGATGCCGAGTTTACGTTCAATTCGGCGAATTTTCATGTGTTCATCACGTTCATAAATAAAAAGGGATATTCCCCGCCCCCCGGTTGTCCCTTCTTCTGAACGCGCCAAAACCAAAGAAACATCTGCGCAACCGTTGGTGATAAATCGCTTAACACCGTTTAAGAGCCACTGTCCTTCACTGTTCTGCCTTGCTTTGAGCGAAACGGACTGGAGATCTGAACCGGCATCAGGTTCTGTTAAGGCCATAGCGCCCATAACTTCTCCGGTTGTAAAGCGAGGGAGAAATCGTCTCCTTTGATCTTCGGAGCCAAAATGGTATATGGTGTCCGCTATCTCCTGCAATCCGAAAATATTCATAAGGGAAGCATCGGCCCTGGCAATCACCTCTATGGCAATAGAATAAATGGTTTTCGGCACATTGATCCCCCCGTATTTTCGGGGAAGCGTAAAGCCCATCAAATCGGCCTTTTTTAACCGGTCCAGCGCCTCAACGGTTCCTTTGGCATAAGTCACCTCGCCGTTTTCAAATTTCGCACCGGCTTGATCGACTTCCGGCGCCCGACCTGCAATAAATCCACCTGCAATTTCACCCACAATTTCAAGAATGAGGTCGTAATTATCCATTGCATCTTCAATATCTTTAGGCGCATAAGAGCATTCTTCTTTTTCGGCAAAGTTGTCTTCCTTAAGCTTAATGACCCGGGAAATGTCCATATTTTCCATATGAAACAAAATATCAGGATTATCTCGATAAAAATTCGACACTGTCCTCTCCTATGTTTTTGCCTTGTATGCCTTAATCATCTTAGGAATGACATCATGGACATCGCCTACAATACCATAATGCGCAATACTAAAAATGGGAGCATCCGGGTCGCTGTTGATGGCAATAATCCGTTTTGATCCTTCCATGCCCGCGCGATGCTGAATCTGCCCTGAAATACCGCAAGCAATATAGAGGTTCGGCCTAACCGTTACACCGGTTTGCCCGACCTGGTGGCAGTGATCCAGTAAACCGCCATCAACCACCGGACGAGAAGACCCCACTACCCCGCCAAACGCATTGGCTAATGCCTTAACCAGTTCAAGCCCTTCCGAATCAGCGGCACCCATCCCGGCGGAAACAATGACTTTAGCCGATTTTAAATCAACCGCTTTCCCCTCACGGACCACATTAATTACCTCGGTCACGAAGTCTTCATCAGCCAGATCACAAGACTCTGAAATGATATTGGTTGTTCCCGTAGGGTCGATCTCGACCATTTTCATCACTCCCTCTCGAACCGTTGCCATACTGGGAGTGCTTTCAGGAGAAACAATCGTTGCGATAATGTTTCCGCCAAATGCCGGACGAATTTGAAGCAGGATATTATGATAAGTCTTATCTTTAATTTTATGGTCACCGATCTGAAGCTGTGTACAATCTGCCGTCAATCCGCACTTTAACGCTGAAGCCACCCGTGGCGCCACATCCCGCCCCACAGTCGTCGCACCAAAAAGAACGATTTGCGGTTGATATTTTCGAATGGTCGTCACAATGGTTTTGGCATACGGTACGGAAGTAAAATGGGACAGCCTCTTATCATCCGTATAAAAAACCTTTCTACAGCCATACTTTCCAAGTATCGCTAATTCGCGGTGGATGTTATATCCCAGGACAACCGCTTCAGCATCTACTTTAAGCTGATCTGCCAACCGTTTGGCTTCACAAACCAGTTCCAAACTGACATTGGCGATCTGCTTGTTATTCTGCTCGATAAAAACCATTACACCCTTATTCGATCTCATCACGATCTCCTATCCGATGATGTGCTCTTCGATCAGCTCGTGAACCAGGTCTGCTATACCGGCTTGAGTGTTCTCGACCTTTTTGGCCACTCCGGTTGTTAGGACGACACCTTCAATTTTTTTAACTTTTGTCGGCGAACCGGATAGACCGCATATTGAAGGATCGGCATCAATTGTCCGGGCATTCCATTCCTTAATAAAACCGATCATATCGCAGCTGTCCGGCTCCACATACACCTCATCGTACGATGTCTCACAAACCTTGCTGTCGATATTTTTAAAGGCCATGACCCGCTTTGCGCTGGGTGATCGAGGTTCATTCGCTCCGGCTAAAATTGTAATCAGAACGGGTAACCGGCTCTTTACAATTTCGTAACCGCCTTCAACAATTCGTTTTGCAATGACCGTCTGGTCATTAATTTCAATAATTTCCGATACACAGGTCAATTGATTAAGGTTTAATTTTTCAGCGATTTGGGGTCCAACCTGGGCGGTATCCCCGTCTATGGCCTGGCGGCCGCATAAAATCAAATCAAACCCACCGATTTTTTCAACAGCACATTTTAATGCATAAGAGGTGGCCAGCGTATCGGCCCCGGCAAACTGCCTGTCGGAAATCAGAATACCGTCATCGGCCCCCCTGTAAAGACACTCTTTTAATACGTCTTTTGCTTTAGGAGGGCCCATGGAAATCGCGGTAACAGTGGCGCCAAGAGTTTCCTTGATTTTTAGTGCTTCTTCCAGTGCATTTAGATCTTCAGGGTTGAATATGGCCGGTAAAGCGTTCCGGTTCACCGTGCCGTCGGGCTTCATCGCATCACGGGACAGGTTATGTGTATCCGGAACCTGCTTGACCGTGACAACTATCTTAAGTCCCATTTAATTTCACCTCCGGACAATAGTCTCATATCATAAACATAGTAAACCGAATGGCCGATAATTCGGATTTTCCAAGTCCTCAAATCACCGCTTATACTTACCCATTAGCTCTGTTTTTTCAATGATGTGGCCTTCCATCCCACTTAAGAGTTCACTCTTGGTAGCACCCGGAGCCAAATCAAGTAAGGTATCAAGTGCATATAACTTGAAGAAATACCGATGCGTGCCGCCGGGTGGGCAGGGCCCGCCATATCCTATAGCGCCGAAATCGCTTCTCCCCTGGGTCCCGCCGCATTCCGGATTATCTTTAGGGCCCACATCTTCCGGAATGCCACTCGTATCCGCCGGGATATCATAATAAACCCAATGGACCCAGGTTCCAATGGGCGCATCCGGATCATCACAGATCATGGCAAGGCTTTTCGTGTTTTCCGATACCGCACTCCATTCCAGAGCCGGTGACACATTGGCACCATCACAGGTAAATTTACTCGGTATCATACCCTCATTCTCAAATTCGGGACTCTTTAATTCCATGATTATAGCCTCCTTTGTTTTGCGTTGTTTTACCACGCAGTGCGTTACGCCTTAACCCTCAATCAAGGTGTATAGTATTTATCTAAAAATTCTGTTAATCATAATGAATATCTATCAAAATTACAACTTAAATGCTTGTTTTCTTGCTTTCAATTCCCCATCGGATACCGAAAATGTACCGATATAACAAGTTTCTACAGTATAAGACTGACATCTATGTTCCATTTGGCCGTATCGAAAAAAGGATGAGAAAAATCTGTTTATAATTTGACTTTATAACTTTAAATGATAAGTATTATACAAAGGCTATTAATTGACACGGTGTTGATTATTTGAAAAAATTAACTTTTAAAATTACGTAAAATTTTATAAAAATTTGTGTTTTTTCTAAATGTCTCGAAAGTAAACCAGCCATAAAGGAGAATTATATTGATGAAAGCAAAGCATGTAACACTATCTGCAATCATTTTCATCCTGATCACGGGACTAGCGTGTACGGTTTCACTGGGATCTGATAAACGAAAAAAGGACCTCAACACAAAAATTGCCAGTGTGAATGGGGTTGCGATTACCAAGAAAGATTTCATATGGGCTGTGAGCAGCCAAGATCAACGCCTCACCAGTAGCGGAAAAGTTATGGATAGAGATGAGATGGCACAGTTAAAAAAAGACTCCTTTAGCGGTTTGATC
>JAUXEW010000057.1 GCA_030620375.1 Desulfobacteraceae bacterium
CCGGTGCTTTACATGTGGACAATGCTTTGGGTCACTTAAGTGACCGTTTTTTTAATTCGTTTTCTATTATCTGTTGAAAGCCTTTAAGGCTTCGTGATTTTAGGACTTTACCGTTAATATAAACACTCGGTGTTCCTCGAACGCCTATTTTTTTGCCGTTGATGATATCTTTTTGGATCACGTTTTTTATAGCCTCGGAATTCATACCGGCTGTAAACTTTTCCATATCAAGGTTGAGCTCTTTTGCAAACGATAGAAACTTAGCATCATTAAGGCTCCGGTAACTTTTAAATAGCTTGTCATGAAATTCCCAGAATTTTCCTTGTTCGTTTGCTGCAAGCGCAGCTCTTGCCGCTTTTTTGGCGAACTTATGGCTTCGAATCGGAAACTGTTTGATAACCAGCTTGACTTTGTCGGGGTATTTCCCCAAAACTTGCTTCAATATCGAATGGAGGCGGGCACAGTAGGGGCATTGGTAATCATCAAAGACAGCTATGATGACCGGTGCGTTATCAGGCCCTTTGTAAGGCAAGCCGGAAATATCGATTTCATGCACCACGTCGATCTTAATTCTTTTTAGAATTTTGGATGAGCTGCTGGTTAAAATGAGGACGTTGTTCTTCTGAGAATAGCTTAATTTGTCAAAAGCATCATCAATCGGGATTCGATTAGCCGCCTTTTTCTCAATGTTCGAATAGACCAGGATTTCTCCTGGTACCAGAACAAAGATCAGTTTACCATCGGCAGATACCGTAATATCTATCGGTTCGGCATCGAGCTTAAACTGATCTAAAAGAGTCCAGGCAATGTCGGCATGAGCCGTCGGAACAATCGCCCCACTTATCAAAATAAAAAATATGGCAGATACTATAACGGCATTTTTCATCTTTTTCGTTTCCTTATGAATTGTTTTTGTGAAGTGTTTGAATAGTTTAAAAGATGACAAAGATTTATTGTTTTAAAAAACCCCGGTGCTCCGCACCGGGATAAAACTGAAACTTTGAGGCACTGGCGTGCCCCCTTTTTTCCCGCAAAGCGGGAAAAGAAAGCCACCCGCATAGCGGGTGGTAGTTTACTTATGATCGTCGATTATTATGACCTTAACAAGGATTTTTTTAGTTTGCAACATCGTCCTGTTTAAATTCGACAGCCGTGCGTCGCCTACCTTGCCAGGGCCAAGCTGAGCATAGTTTTGCTGGAAAGAAAGCATGAAATAGGCGGAGGGCTTTAAGCGGGTGGACGACTATTTTTAAAAAATTTTAGGACATCATTCCAGTTTTTCATAAAAGCGCCGCTTTTTGTTTTTTCGAAAGTCAACCGGTGATCGGAAAAATCTTTGGCGGCTTTAATCAATGCCGGGGAACCAATGACGGCATAAATATTGGCCCCCTTATCATGAAGGTATTTCAATGTATTGAGACCCTTTTGCGGAAGAATGACTGACACAGGGAATTCATGGGTTTGTAACCATTCTTTGATATTAAATATTCTTGATAGCCTGGAAAGATATATGATTATAAATTCTTTTGAAAGGGTATTCACCGCCACGCTGGCGTCTTTTTTGATCTGATAGTATAAAAAGCTGTCTATTAAGGTACCTTCTATTTCAATGAGAATGATTTTTTCAGTTTTTTCCAATACCAAAAGCAGGCCTTCTCCCGTATAATTTCCTGATTTACACTCAATTTTTTTCAAACCGACACCCTGGGGAGTGTATTTTAAATATCCGTATCCATCCCCACCGGTCAGTATCGTTCCCAGAAAAGTTTTATCGGTATGAACCGATACCCGTCTGCCGCCTTGTGAAATGAATCCTTTTTTGGTATAGACTTTTAAATATACAGTGTTGCCTGCCGTAGTGACCGTGTCAAAGACGATGACTGATCCCCATGAGGCAGGCGTCCACAGAAAAAAGAAAAATAAAAAAGAAACGGCAAAAAATCTACTTGTCCTGCTTATGATGATCGATAATGACATGGTCTGGTTTTTTGGGTTGATGATAAATAAGGCTTGAAGCTTATCAGTATATTTGTCATATTTATTAAAGATTTATCAAAACAGCAAGCTAAAGTTAAAAACCGACCAATCATAAGTACACCCTTAAACAAGTTGCAATTTTTATCCGTCTGAGGCGGAGAAACGTTTCATCATAATGGTCAAACGGCTGCGTTAATCGGATTTAAAAAGGCTTCTAATTAATAATACTTAATAATGAGGTGTTCATGGAAGAAAGCAGCTCCAACAGCTTGACTGCAATCCTCAATGCCATGGAGGATGGAATTTATATTAGCAGCCAGGATTATACCGTGGAGTTCATGAACACGGCGCTGATAAAAAAAGTTGGGGAGGGAATAGGAAAGAAATGCTATGAGGTGATCAACCATCAAGATGAAGTCTGTTCATGGTGCAGGGCCGAAGATATTTTTAAACGGGGACAAACACTTCATTGGGAGCTACATATCCCAAGAATTAACAAGACTTATAATCTCACCGAAATGCCGGTTAGAAATTTTGACGGGAGGTTGGTAAAATTAAGTATTTTAAATGATATTACCGGAAGAAAGGAGCAGGAAAAAAAGCTAAAGGCATCGGAAGCGGATTTTAAAAGGTTATTCGAGCATGTCGGGTGCGGTGTATTTATCAGCAGCAAAGGGGGTAAGTTTCTCAACGCCAACCATGCATTGTTGGATATGCTGGGTTATGACAGCAAGGAAGATTTCTTACAAATTGATATCACAAAAGATTTGTATGTCAGACCAGAAAACCGAATAACCTTTCAAAATTTGATTGAGCGGGACGGCCGGGTGGTCGATTATGAAGTTGAATTCAAGCGTAAGGATGGGTCGATCATACCGGTTTTGCTTACCGGTCATGCATTATATGACCCGGAAGGAAATATAATCGGTTATGAAGGGATAAATGTCGATCGATCCCAACGAAAACAGATCGAAAAAGAGCTGAGGGAAGCCCATCATTTTTTACATAACATTATCCAGAGTTCTCCCAATGCCGTAATGGCTGCGGATTTAAAAGGAAACATCATTCTATGGAATAGAGGTGCGGAAAACATACTCGGATATCGGTCGGAGGATGTGATCGGAAAAATGAACATCACAGAGGTCTATCCGCCCGGAATAGCAAGGCAAGTCATGAAAATGTTGCGAAGTTCAGCATATGGGGAACCGGGAGATTTGAGATCGTTTCCGATTCATTATATACGAAAAGATGGTGAAATTGTTGAAGGAAACATTTCAGCTGCAATTATTTATGATGAAGAAGGAAAAGAAATGGCTACCGTTGGTATCATTGTGGACCTTAGAGAACGGTTGGAGATGGAACGAACGCTGTACCGGACACAAGAACAATTGCTGCAATCTGAAAAACTGGCCGCCATGGGGCGGCTGACGTCTCAAATTGCTCATGAGCTAAATAATCCACTTTACGGGATTATGAATACCCTGGAATTGATGAAAACCGAGATCCCACCGGATAACAGACGGAGAAAGCTTTTGGACATGTCGCTTTCCGAGACCATGCGGTTGGCTGAGATGCTAAGAAAGATGCTTTCTTTTTCCAAGCCGGACCAAGAAGAACGCTCCCCGGTCAGTATCAATACCCTGATTGAAGAGATCCTGTTATTATATGAAAAGCAATTGTTCGAAAATACCATCAAGTTGTCTAAATTATTAGTAAAAGATCCAGCCCTAATTTGTGCTTCAAAAAATCAGCTTCGACAGGTTTTTCTCAATATGATATCAAACGCCATGGATGCCATGCCCGAAGGTGGAACGTTAACCATAAAAACCGAAGCCAACCGTGAGCAAATCAAGGTTCTTTTTTCCGATACCGGAATCGGTATTAAAAAAGAAAATTTAAATAAGATTTTTGATGCTTTTTACACCACCAAAGGTAGCGTAAAGGGTGTCGGGCTCGGCCTTTCGGTTTGTTACGGGTTTATAAAAGACCATGGCGGGGACATAAAAGTGGAAAGCGAATTGGGTTCCGGGACAACGTTTACTATTTTACTTCCCGCATACAAAGAGAAAATTCCCTAGGTTCGGTAAAATAATGCGGAATTATCTTTGAAAATACAACGGCATCATACCGACAAATACTGAACAATTTATTCATCAGAAAGGATTAATACCATGTCAACAGAAGAAAAAAAAAGATCAATAAACCGGCTAAAGTCAATGTACCCGCTTCGGGCCTTGATGGACAAAAACTATAAAGCCGCACAAGATGCGAAGAAGGAAGGCAAACCCGTTGCCTGGTGTATGCAGGAATCCTATGCCAGCCCTTTCCTAAATGCCATCGATCTAGATAGTGTTTATCCGGAAAACTATGGTACGCTCTGTGCCGCTACAGGGGCGGCCACACCTTTCCTGGAACGTTCCGAGGCTGAGGGATTCCCGTCCCACCTGTGCGGTTATGCCCAGAACTGCCTCGGTTACACTGCCCAGATGGCCGACCTGGACTGGGAAATTCCACCGGGGTCTCCCCAAGGAGGCATTCCCAAGCCGGTAATATTAGTAGGATCGGGTATGGGATGTGATGCCAGGTTCAAGTGGTTTCAGGCGCTGGGACGTTACATGGATGTTCCGTTATGGGTGATTGAATTTCCCACCGCCTTTGGAAAAGAAAACTTGATGGAAGGCGCTCACGAGCGCAGCATTCAATTTCTGATCAAGGAACTTAAGGGGTTTGCCGCCTTTTTGGAAAAACTGACCGGCCGAAAGATGGACTGGGCTAAACTAAGGGAAGACGTAGACAACACCATGTCCATGGATGCCGTGTGGTGGGAAATCAACGAGCTGCGCGTGGCAAGACCGGGGCCGATGCATTCACGGGATTTCTGGAGCAGTATGTCGGCCTCTCTTTTTCGAACAACAGATCCCGAAGGTGTTACTGAGTTATACCGAAGCATGTTGGAAGAAGTAAAGCACCGGGTGAAAAACAAAATTTCCGCCATCAACGTTGAAGAAAAATACAGAATGACTTTCATCGGCCTTCCTCCCTGGCATGCGCTGAAGTTTTTTGATCAGTTAGCTGAGAGGGGATGGAATTTTGTCACCGAATGGGCCTACCATCCGCCTAGGCCCATAGACTTAACCGGTATCGAGGATCCGGTTGAGCGGTTGGTCCGGTATCGCCATCAAGGAACGGGGCATTTGATTGATGTCAGCTTTTCACCTGAAGAGGCCGCTAAAATCAAAAAAGAGATGGGACAACAGGATTCCATGTCCCAACTGGTACTTAAGCCTATCTTAGATTTTAAAATTGACGGGGGCTTTCTCCATCCTCTGCTTACCTGCCGAACGGCTACTGCCAGTTTAAACCTACTGGGAGAGTCCATGATAAAAAAATTTCATGTTCCTTTTATATCAATCGAGGGCGATATCGTTGATACCCGCCTCTTTGATCCGGTTGATGCCTTGCGAAAGGCAGAGGCATTCGAAGAAACCATGGACCATTACAAAGAAATCAGGAAAGAAGCAGGGCTGGAATGGTAAAACAGGTCAACCGGCTATAAGGAGGTTTTAAAGATGGAAACACAGACAACACAGGGACTTGCCAGAGTGAAAGAGATTTGTCAAGACAGGCCGCGCCGGGCCATGGAGTTGCGAGATCAGGGAAAGAAAGTAATGGGATACCTTTGCATTTATCCGGTAGTGGAGATAATGACGGCGCTTGATCTTGTTCCATACCGGATATTCGGTGATATGAGAGAAACCGTAACCAAAGCGGATAAATATCTTCCCTCAGTGGTTTGTCCCTTTCTTCGTAGTTTGCTGGACCTGGGGCTAAAGGGTAAATACGACTTTTTAGACGGGGTGACTTTCGCTCATACATGCGATGTCGGTGCGCAGTTCGCCGGTAACTGGAAGATCAATATAAGGACACCGTTTTCCCACTTTGTTGATATTCCCCATACCACGCACGAAGGGGCAAGGGACTACCATAAAGGGTTGCTGATGGATTATAAGAAGGCCATGGAATCGTATTTCGGTATAACGATCTCATCCGAAAGACTCAAAAAGGCCATTGAGATGCATAACCAACAACGGTCATTGGTGAGAGATTTATATGACCTTAAAAAGCCCGATCCGCCGCTCATCTCAGGTGCAGAGACGCTTCAGGTTTTGGTTGCCATAATGAGCCTGCCGGTGGAGGAAGGCAATACGCTGTTAATGGCGGTTATCGAAGAGGTTAAAGACCGCAAGGACGGTCCGGTAAAGAAATCTTCGAGACTGCTGGTTTGGGGCAGCATCATTGATGACCCGGCTCTTTTGGAGATGATTGAAAGCTTTGACGCCAATGTGGTGATGGACGATACCTGTGTCGGCAGCCGGGCTTTTTTCACAGATGTTGCGCTTACTGAAGACCCGTTGGATGGCTTGGCCGATCACTACCTGGTGGACATTAAGTGCCCGCGAACTTATCAAGAAAGCGCCCACGGGGAGATGAAAATAGATTATATGGCCGACCTTAGAAATCGCTTCGACTATTTGGGGGACTACGTCAGAGACTATAAAGTTGATGGCGTAATTTTACAGGCATTAAGATATTGCGACGCCCATGGTTATGAAGTTCCCGGAATAAAGGATTATCTTGAAAGTCTTGGTTTGCAGAGTATATATATCGAGCACAATTACACCGAGGCGGCCTTTGGCCCTTTAAGGACAAGAGTTCAGGGGTTTCTTGAGATTATTGATTAATGGGTTCAATCCGGAACCGTTTAGAGATTAACTAAGGGGGAGGGTGCGTTGAAGGTACTGCCCATATCGGACAAGGCGAGCCAACACGCGGGCAGTCCTGCGGGATGAAGGGTAGATCAATACGTTTTTTTTGCGCAGGTCCAAAACGGCTTCGTTTTTATCCCGGTCTGCTCCGATAATGTACTCAGAGGATAATAAGATCGGTTTTTTATAACGTTTAATCATATCAAGCAGAAAATGCATCCCCCGTTTGTCAGAATCAATGGCGCCTTTTACGTATTCGGTGACATTTAGGTTTTCGCCATCAGTAATTGAAGCGATAACATCTGCGAAAGGTTTTCCATAACCAAATCCAAGGGTGATTATGCTATCGATCTCATCGCACTTACATAATATTTCAACCGCTTTAAAAAATGCCCCTCGGCTCATTCCGGCTACCATATCAACCGGATTCTGTCTGTTCCACCAGGGGGGAAGCCTATTATCAAGCGCCTGAAGGGTTTTTTCAGATAACGGCGCAACATTCAAGCCGGAGTTGCTACATGCATCAGCCGTTATCACACCCCATCCCCCACCGTTAGCCACAATTCCAACACGGTTTCCTTTGGGGACAGGCTGAGACAGGAAAGCGACGGCAGTGTCAAACATATCTTCCACGTCATCTACTCGAATAATTCCGCACTGCTTGGTGATGGCATCAAAGGCGGCATCCGAACCGGCTATTGCGCCGGTATGTGACTTGGCGGCCCGGACACCGACTTCACTTTTGCCGCCCTTTATCAGAATTAGAGGTTTTTCTTGCGTGAGTTTCCGGGACATTTCCATAAAACGTTTACCATCGGATACACTTTCAATGTAAGCTAAAACTAAATGTGTTTGTTTATCCGTAATGAAATATTCAAGGAAATCTTCGGTTTTTAAAAGAGCCTGATTGCCGACGCTGACGCATCGGCTAATCCCGATATCCTGTTTCCAACACATATGCTGAATGGATCCGGCCAGATTGCCGCTTTGGGAGACAATGGCAATATTTCCTGGAGGAGGAAAATTGGGCTGCATCATACAGTATAAACTCATGGGATGGGGGCTTGAAATTCCGGCACAATTCGGTCCAACCATGGCTATTCCGGCGCTTCTTGCGGCATTTGCCACGGTTTTTTCCAATTTCATTCCTTCAGGCCCCAACTCTTTAAATCCTGCCGTGATCACGACACATGCGGGTATTCCTATCTCTCCGCACTCAGCAATTGCTCTGGACACCTGTTCCGGTTGTATCAAAACAAAAGCCACATCCACCGGCCCGGGAATCTCCCGTAGAGACTTGTATGTCTTTATTCCAAGAAGTTCATCGACCGTCGGATTAACCGGATAAATCTCACCCTTGTAACCGCCTTTGATCAGGTGGAGCAGAAACGCAAATCCCCATTTCCCGATGGTTTTGGATGCACCGATAATAGCGATGGATTTGGGATTAAACAGCGTGTCTATCTTTTCATTTACATCCATTTCTTTTCTCTATAACGCCATGCCGGGTCGAAATATTATAATATTGGGTTTAAATGAAGCACAATGTAGAAATAGGGCGCTTTACAAATCCGTCACGGCTTATTTTCTGAACATATTGAAATCCGGGGGCCTTTTCTCCAAAAATGCCTGGACGCCCTCGTGAGATTCATCTGTCTTATAATATAGGTCCAGGGCACGACTGGACATAACATTTATTCCATTTACATGGTCGGTATCCGCATTAAAAGAGGCCTTAAGATATGCTATAGAATAAGGGGATTTTTGAAGGATTTCACGGCACCAAATTTCGACCTCTTTCTCGAGTTCGGACTGCGGCACAACTTTGTTAATCAGTCCCATTTCAAGGGCTTCTTGTGCCGAATACTGTCGGCAGAGATACCATATTTCCCGGGCCTTTTTTTCTCCGACAATTCTGGCTAAATAAATTGTACCGAATCCCGCATCAAAGCTTCCTACCTTCGGACCTGCTTGGCCTAAGCGTGCCGTATCCGAAGCGATGCTAAGATCACAAACCACCTGCAGAACATTGCCTCCGCCAATGGCATAGCCGTTTATCATTGCGACCACCGGTTTTGGGATCGCTCGAATGATATGAATAAGCTGAGCGTGTGCTTCCAACAAGTCGAAACCGGCCGTTCCTTTTTCATACCCCTCGGCATCTTTGATTTTTTGATCTCCTCCAGTACAAAATGCCTTATCTCCAACTCCTGTGAGAACGACAACTCCGATTGATTTGTCAATCCACGCATCTTTAAATGCCTCATATAGTTCTTCTAGCGTCAATGAAGTGAAAGCATTGTACCTTTCCGGTCGGTTGATGGTGATTTTTGCGATGCCATTGTTTTTTTCATAAATAATGTCAGTGTATGCCATATCACCTCTCCTTTTTACAATGTGAAAAACTTTTTTTGCCGGTCTCAATTTTTTTGATGAAGATTTTTAAATTCTTATAATTATCTGTATTTATGTTCAGTTGTCGGGATCGGCATCATTTTTATACAATGAAAAGGGTTGATTACCAAACGAGGATAATTTATATCCACAACAATGATAAATAAAATGTTGTAACCATTTTCGACTATTTTTTTAAGGATTGAAGAGCAGCACAGAAATCGAATTTTTTTAAAACCAATATACCAAATAAAAGCCGTGTGATCTATAGGAGGCCTTAAGTTTGCAGTCAAAATGGTTTTTGGCGCTGTTATTTTTTTTAATCGTCGGCTTAGCCGATTCAATATATCTGACCTATCATCACTACCAGGTCAACATCCTGCAACCCGCTACAAAGAGCTTCTGTGCCATTAATGAAACCATTGATTGTGATAGGGCTGCAGTCAGCACCGGATCAACGATGATGGGGATTCCGGTTGCTACTTGGGGTATGTTCGCCTTTTTGTTCCTTTTGTTATTTATTATGGTTGAGCGGCTCTTGTACTGGGAAATTCAAAGGGCGCTGTATTGCTTTATGTATCTGGTAATGAATGTAATGGTGCTATTTTCCGCATATGAGGCGTTTATTTCATTTTTTATTCTTAAAGTGGTTTGTATTATGTGTGCCGTACTCTATTTAATTATGATATTGATGTTGGTTTCCTGTAAACGTGCCTTAGGTGTCAGCCACCTGGAGTTTGTCTTGTTGCTGTATGATCTCTTTTTTCGTTCGTTTTCCCGTACTTTATTGAGAAAAGGAGTTTCCGTTTCCATTATCGCCATTGTATTTTCCGGAATCGTTGCTTTTGGACTCGATCACCAGTTTCAAATGCATTTTTCATATCAGCGGGTAGATATGCTTTTTTCAGGGCCTTAAACCGGTGTGGGGTTTATCAAGAAGCGAGACTATATAACGGTGGGATAAAAAAAAGACATTTCTTGACCCATAAAATGTCTATTTAATCGTTACAACAGGGCACGGCGCTTCCAGGATCACGAATTGGGCGGTGGACCCCATTATGAGTTTACCAATTTTTGACCGTTGCTTAACACCGATAATGATTTCATCAATATTATTGCTCCTGGCAAATTCCAGCAGATCCTCTCCCGGCGACAGACTTCTGACCAAAAGATGCGTTTCACATAAAATCCCGCTTTCTTTTAAATGGTCTTTTATTTCCTTAAGTTGATGTTCGATTTTTTTAATTTTCGGTGTGTGCAGCTCAGGACTATGTCCTGTTGCGGTAAAAACGTCAACTTGAGCATTAAAGGCCAACGCATGTTTTTTAGCCAGGCCCAAAATTTTTGTAAAATCATTCACGCCGTCATAACCCAATAAAATTTTCATTTCTAAATCCTATTCTGATCCTGAGGATAAAAAAGAAATCTTTACAGTAGCAAAATATAAATGCCGGTGGCGATGATGTCAATAATGATGTGCTGATTCGGGCAAACAATTTGGCTATCGAATGTAGCGCATTATCCATTATATCCACCAGCTTATCGTTGAACGGTTCAAACCGATTTGCTTTAAATACGGATCGTTAACCAGAGCAGCTAACGCCATTAGCAGGGTGCGGGCCATTAAACTGTAATAGACTGCAGCCAATGACCCGCAGCAACGCGGATTCGGTGAAATGTGGCGTATCAGTTACAATTTTTGATTAAATGTGAAAGGCCTATAAAAGCTACTCCTCAATTTCCGGGCCTTCGGCACCATCGCGGTACCACGTTACCGGCCTGTATTCCCTTGGCACAATACCTTCCTGCTTAAATTCGGGCCAGCCCATTACCAACGAAGAGATAATCTGCCAGGGCGGCTTGATGCCGAGTTTCTCTTCAACAAAATTGGGGACCATGTGGAGGGTGGCGACAAATCCCACCCAGCAGGATTTGATCCCTAAGGAATTGGCCACAAGATTCATGTTCTGTCCGCAAATTCCAACGTTTATCTGAGGGCCGCCGATGGATCTAGAGTCCCCTAAAATCAAAATAACAGCAGGGGCGTTGAGTAACGGTGGGCCGAATTTCCTGGCGATGGCTCCCATTCCGCCATGTGCCAGACGCGGATCGAAGAGGCCGGGATTGGCGGGGTCCACCATGCCTGCCATCTGTTCAACGGTGTCATCGTTTTTAAACATAGTGTATATACCGTTGATCACCCCCCAAACAGCTTCATCGATTTCTTTCATCAGCGCCTTATCCGTAATAACAGTAAATTTCCAGGGCTGGCAGTTTCCAGCACTGGGCGCAAACCGCCCGGCCTCAAGTACCCGCTGGATATAAGACTCGGGCACAGGGTCTTCCTTGAAGTTGCGAACGCTTCGGCGCTCATAAATCGCGCTTTCGATGGTATTCCACTCTGTTGAATTCCCATCGGCGTCTTTTGGTGAAAGCGGCATTTTTGCCGGTAATGGATGGGGATCCGTGACCCAGAATCCGCTGTCTACATGATATTGCTCACCAATGGAGATGGCTTCCACAGGGCAGACCACCATGCAGTTGTAACAGCTGAAGCATTCATATTCGGTTTTTAATTTGGGGTATTCATCTTCACCCATTTCCCAGGCTCGGAACGGGCAGTTTTGAATACAAAGCCCGCAACTGGTGCAGAGGTCTTTATCCAACTGCATGATTCCCATATGGACGCCTTCCGGCCTTAAAATCGGTTTTACTTCTTCCCATGCCATAATGTTACCTCCGTTTTTGGATTCATACTACTTTATGATTCATCTAAATACCAAAGAGTTCAGGATCTATTCCCATGGCCGCGAAGATTTGGTTCTTTGTCTCTTCATCGCCCATAAACCGTCCTCCGATTCCGCCATCAACTTTTAACGCTTCTCCGCTGATAAATTCGGCATCATCACCAGCCAGAAAGAGGGCGGCCTTGGCCACATCTTCCGGAAGCCCGGAACGGCCTAAGGCCGCTACTCCGGCAAAAATATCTTTGAGAGGTTCTATACTTTTTAGAGCGTCCTCATGCGCTGCCCCGAAAGTTTTGGCAAAAATCGGGGTGGCAATGGCGCCGGGGCAGAGACTGTTGACCCGAATACCGAATTCACCTAGCTCCATGGCGACCGATCGGGTCAGGTGAATAATCGCCGCTTTGCAGGCACTGTAAGTATGGCCGGCTAATCCTGTTTGAAGGCCGGCAATACTGGCCGTGTTGATGATACTGCCGAACCCTTGGGCTTTCATGACAACGGCGGCATGCTTTATCCCCATAAAAACGCCCTTAAGAAGGACCCCCACGGTAATATCAAAGGCTTCCATATCGGTTTCGTCAACCGGACCGGAAACGCCCCCGACACCGGCATTGTTAAACATAATATCCAGCTTTCCAAATCGGTCCACAGCCTGTTTTATTACGGCCTGAATATCTTCTTCAAGAAACACATTGGTTTGTTTGTAAATGACACCGGCCCCCAGCTCGTTCGCCAAGGCCTGTCCCTGGTCTTCCATAATGTCGGCAATAACCACTTTCGCTTCTTTTTGTGCAAACAGACGAACCGAAGCCGCGCCGATCCCGCTGGCCCCACCTGTGATTACAGCAACTTTCCCGTCAAGTTCACCCACTTTAATCGTCTCCTTTTCTTCTCTTTTCGATAGGGCTAAATTTTTTCCAGAATATGGATGGTCATGGCGGCTTCACCGTTACCAATGGTTCCCCCGCCGTTTTCGGTCATAGCGATGCGGTGCTTTTTGATCTGCCGTTTGCCGGTTTCTCCTCTTAGTTGCGTTACCAATTCGTAAATCTGGGCCAAGCCGGAAGCACCGATGGGATGCCCTCTGGCAATCAGCCCACCACTGGGATTGACCGGTAATTTTCCGTCCAGTGCGGTGGCACCACTTTCGGCAAAAACACCACCCTCACCTTCGGGACAAAACCCTAACGCCTCCATTTGGTGAAGTTCACCAAAAGCCGTGGCATCGTGGACTTCCACTACATCTATATCCTCCGGCCCTAAACCAGCAATCTCATAAGCGTCACGGGAGGCCCGCTGGGAGATGTCATTTAACCCTGTCCGGGTGCCGGATTTAAGTATGGACGCTCTGATTTTGACCGCTCGATTGGTGGGATGTTTCTTGAGAAATGCTTCACTGCAGAGGATGGCCGCGGCGGAGCCGTCTCCGATGGGAGCGCACATGGCTCGGGTCAGGGGAAACGATATC